>JBBSNR010000292.1:0-4343 GCA_038260635.1 Phormidesmidales cyanobacterium | reverse complement strand
TTTAGATGAGATTAACGCTCAAAATCGGTCGTAGCATTCCGCTGATAGGCAGGCAAATTTCATCTGTAAGGCAGGGGTTAAAAGGTGCTGTAGGTCTCCTTCTGAGAGATGTTTTGGCGGCGATTTCTCGCTAAGAATGAGAGGCTAAATAACTTAAGAGCCTAGTTTAATCTATGAGAATTTCTCCTGAAATTTCCTACCGGGGCGTCAATAAAACAGATGCCTTAGAGAATTTGATCGCTGACAAGATTGCCAAACTGGAGCAGGTCTACGACCGGATCAGCAGCTGTCGGATTGCGCTGGAGAAGGTACACGATCATCCTGAGAGCGGCTCGCCATACCGAGTGCGGCTCGACATAACGGTGCCTGAGAGTCGTGAAGTGGTGGTGGATAAAAGCCCCGATGATGGTACGCACTATCCGCCGTTGGAGGCCGTCATTCGAGATGCTTTTGAAGCGGCAATGAGGCAGCTGAGAGAGCTTAACCAGCAGCAGCACAACCATATGAAGACCCATGTACCCGGACAGCGCGAGATTGTGCTGGACGACCTGGGACCCAATGAAATCCCTGTGCCACCCGCTGATATAACAGAGGACTAAGCCTGCTTACTAAATTCGCCCAGGTGGGGGCATGAGCGCGGGTCAAATCGCTATAAACTTGAATCTGATAAAAACGGGATTTTTACATAGGGCGTAACATGCGAATTTTATTTGTGGCTGCTGAGGCCGCGCCGCTGGCAAAGGTGGGTGGCATGGGTGATGTGGTGGGCACTTTACCCAAGATCTTGAGGCAGATGGGCCACGATGTGCGCGTGTTTATGCCCTATTACGGTTCGCTGGTCGGCAAGGTAGATATTCCTTCTGAGCCAGTGTGGCGGGGGCGAGCTATGTTTAATGACTTTGCGGTCTACGAAACTAAGCTGCCTAAGACCGAGGTTCCTTTGTACCTGTTTGGCCACCCCAGTTTTGACCCTGAGCAGGTCTATGGCAGTGACGATGAAGAGTGGCGCTTTACCTTTTTTGCCAATGGCGCGGCTGAGTTCGCTTGGAATCACTGGAAGCCCAATATCATTCACTGTCATGACTGGCATACGGGCATGATCCCGGTGTGGATGCACGAAACCTCTGATATTGGCACGGTATTTACCATTCACAATTTGGCTTATCAGGGGCCGTGGCGCTGGAAGCTAGAGCGGATTACCTGGTGTCCTTGGTTTATGCAGGGGCACAACACGATGGCTGCTGCGGTGCAGTACGCCGACCGGGTAAATACGGTGTCGCCCACTTATGCGGAGCAGATTAAAACGCCCGAATACGGTGAGAAGCTGGAGGGGCTGCTGTCATTTATTAGCGGCAAGCTCAGCGGCATTGTCAACGGGATTGATTTAGAGTTATTTGATCCGTCAACCGACCCAAAGATTGAGCACAACTTTACCGCTGAAACGCTGGATAAACGGGCGAAAAATAAGGCCGTGATTCAAAAGGAAATGGGGCTGGATCAAAACCCTGATGGCTTTTTGTTGGGTTTAGTAGGTCGCCTAGTAGAGCAAAAGGGCATCGATCTGATTTTGCAGACGATGGACCGCTATTTGGCTTACTCAGATGCGCAGTTTGTGATTTTGGGATCGGGCGATCGCTACTACGAAAATCAGCTTTGGGAACTGGCCGCCCGCTACCCTGGCCGTGCTTCGGCCTACATTATGTATAGCGATGGCCTAGCCCACAAAATCTACGCGGGCTGCGACGCCTTTTTGATGCCCTCCCGGTTTGAGCCCTGTGGCATCAGCCAGATGATCGCCATGCGCTACGGCTGCGTCCCGATTGTGCGGCGCACAGGCGGACTGGTAGACACCGTCACTCACAATGACCCCGTTAATCAGGCCGGAACCGGCTACTGCTTTGACCGCTACGAGCCATTAGACCTGTTTACCTCAATGGTGCGAGCTTCAGAAGCCTACCGCTTTAAGCCGCAGTGGGAAGCGCTGCAAAAGCGAGCCATGAACACCAGCTTTAGCTGGGAGCAGTCGGCAGTCGAATATATCAAGCTGTACAGCGACGTGATGGGCCTGTCAGCAAAGGAACAGCTACCCGTAAAATACGGCGGCACAGTCGAACTCTAAAGGGATCTAGAAGAAGAATTTAGAACGGGCCCGACGAGATTCGAACTCGCAACTTCCGCCGTGACAGGGCGGTGCTCTAACCAATTGAACTACGGGCCCCTATTGTCGAGAGCGGCAAAGCTCCTTCAACAAGGCGATCTCTATTGTGCGGATTTAGGGGCGCTTTGTCAAACCAATTTCAAACCAATTTTTCAAACTAATTTTTGCAGAAGGCTTTCAGCTGGGCTGCTGCTTCACGCTTTCGCAAGCACGGCTGATTGTTTAGAGCGATTTCCAACTATACGGGGGCTATTTTACCAGCTTGATCATATTTGTTCTCTATCAGATATATTATTCGAGTTATTCATGCTAGACCTTGTTTTCAGAGCCTCTTAATTCCCCAAATCCCCTGCAACTGAAGCCTTTTACCAGTTATCTGTCACTGCGAAGCCCGGACGAAACAGCAGATGCTGAGAATTCCTTTCGCATTTCTGCCGCTAGCTATTGATAGCGAGTGTCATTACCTATAGAATTGATTGCACAATCATTCTTCTTTAAAGGCCATGGCTAGAAAGTTAAAAGCAGCAGAACTGTTCCTATCTTTAGGGTTGGCTGCTTCCGTATTGACCGCCTGCACAACAACTGACATCAAAAGCGAGACGAGCGGCGATCAGGCACCCATAGAAGAAGTAGAAGGCGGCGAAGGGGGCGAGGGCGGTGAAGGGGGTGCAGGTGCAGCAGCCAACGAAAGTTTGAAGTGGGCAAACACCTTTGATGACGGTGCCGTCATTTCAGAATTTACCAGCCAGGTCGTTATCCCTAAGTACGAACAGTTTGCGGGCAAAACCGCTGAGCTTAATCAGGCTATCGATGCCTTTGTCGCCAGCCCGACCGAAGCAAGTCTGACTGCTGCTCGCGAGGCGTGGACGGCGGCTCGAATTTCTTGGGAGCAAACCGAAACTTTTGCCTTTGGCCCAGCCGGGTCGCTCGGATTTGACGGGGCAATGGATTCTTGGCCGGTCAACCAAACCGATATTGAGCAAGTTTTAGCGGGTTCTGAGCCGATTACAGCAGAGAGTGTGGCCCAGCTACAAGATACTGAGCGCGGGATGCACTCGATTGAGTACATCTTGTTTGGTACGGATGCCAGTAAGCAGATGAGCGACTTTAGTGAGCGCGAACAAGCCTACCTCTCTGCCCTTGGCCAAGACCTCAACACCTCAGCCGACGCCCTGCTAGCGAGCTGGGCAGAAGGTATTGCAGGTCAGCCTGCCTATGAGACAGTTTTTGCCAGTGCGGGTAGCGCTAATAACGCGGTTTATCCGACGACTGCCGCTGCCGGTCAGGAGCTAGTCTCGGGTATTATCGACAGCCTGACTGAAGTTGGCGAAGAAAAGCTGGCAGCCCCCTTCGAGGAGCAAGACACCGAAGGGCTCGAAAGCCGCTTTAGCGCTCAGACCATTAACGACCTGAAGAGCAATTTACAGAGCGCTGAAAACGGTTACTTTGGTCAGTTTCCCGAAGCTGGTACAAAAACTAACGCCAGTATCAGTACCTACGTCGCTGAGCGTGACCCCGCGCTAGATAAAAAGGTGAGGGAGCAGTTTGCCGCTGCCGACAGCGCATTAAATGCGGTGCCCACCCCGTTGGAAAAGTCTCTGACTGATGAGGCAGCAGCCGATGAGATTGAGCAGGCGATCGCCGCCATTCTTGCAGTCAAAAGCACCATCGAAAACGAAGTTGTTCCTTTGATCTAATCGTTCTCCTACTGACTTTGTCCCCTTTTTTGCTTAGCGTTCATGGCTTCGTCTCCCTCTTCTCGTCCTTCACGACTGCTGAATTATCTGCTGCTGTTTGTGGCAGCGAGCATTGTTGCCGCTCTCCTCTCTGTGGGGATAAAGCATCAAGTCATGCCCGCGCCTGACTATCAGGCGGGCGGTGAGACCACTTTCTACAACCGTTCATCTCATGCCTTTGGCCAACCAGCTCCCGGTCTAAACGCTAGAGAAATGGATTTACATGCTGATGGGGATGTCGCTTTCGACGCGGTGTTTGTCACTGCGCCTGCGCCTGTTCATCCAGGGCTGGGGCCAACGTTTAACAACAACTCCTGCGCGGGCTGCCACATCAAAAACGGACGGGGGATGCCACAGCTTGGGCAGGCGCTGGTGCGCACCAGTTTGCCAGCGGCTAGTGGCCCCGCTGTTAAAACTGAAGGCGTTGTGCCCGATCCGGTGATTGGGAC
>JBBSNR010000291.1:0-4349 GCA_038260635.1 Phormidesmidales cyanobacterium | reverse complement strand
TAGCTGTACCAGCGTGGCGTGGTGACGCGATACAAACTGCGATGCCAGCCGAATGTCGCACTTGGGGTCGCGGCCAATCGAGTAGACAGAGCTGTCCAGGGCAATCTCGCGCCGCCCCTGACTATCTTCAACGATTAAAATGCTGGTGAGCTTAGAATCTGAAGACATAGCTGAAGCCGAGGTGAAGTAAGCAAGTAGGCAAAAACAGACGCTATGGTCATAGCCCTGTAATACTTTTGGGCCGGTCATTTGGCTATTAAGCCCTATCAGCTTAAAGCAAAAATCCTCTCTGCCCTAGCCAATTTGATGGTGCCCGCCTGATCAAGCATACTTTACAACTCTCCTGGAGATAATTCATCCTCTAAAGACAGCTGGCAGCAGCGGCCACCGCCAAAGCAGTCTAAAGGCCGAAACCAAAAAAAAGAGGCAGCTCAATATAGCTACCTCTCCACAGCGAAACCCGAGCGGCCAAGCCTGAACCAGTCGCGGCAGTTAGGCCATCGCTTCAGCAGGTACCCGGCTCGTCGTTAGTGCTTCGTAAGTCTCCCGCATCTTTAGACCCACTAGCACCTGAAATAGGCCGCTGCCGTTCTTAGAGCCCGGGTAGTTGCGGTGCTGTAGCAACAGTTCGGTCATTTCGCCGTACTGCTTAGTTGAAGTATTGCTCAGATGACTCTCGATGTAGATCACCTCTTCTAGTCGGTCAAATTCGCCGTCTAGCTCCAAAACGGAGACCTCATTGCCGTAGTAGCTATCAGGGCCGTAGTACATCCGCAAACCGGGATAGGAGCAGGTGAGCTTGCGACCGCATGGAATCCAGTCGATGGTTGAGCCCTGGTCGAACAGGTAGACCGGCTCGAAGTTTTTGATGCCTTCTCGCTGAATCAGGCGTACCCGCAAGATTTTGTTTTCCTTATCGTCTGGGATGAGATTGGTCGGCAAAATCTGAATGACGACATCGGCGTACTGCTTCTGTATGTCAATATAGGCCTCAAAGTCTGGCTTGCGGGAATTGATTGCCGCCAGCACGTCTTCGTAGGTATGGCCGCGTTCAGCCATGTCTCGCTGAATTTTCCAGTTGATTTTGACCTCGTCGCTGATGTCGAGGTACACGCTAAAGTCCAGCAGGCTACGCACCCGTTCGTCATACAGCGGATGCAGGCCTTCAATCACCACAATCTTATTGGGTTCGACCTTCTCTGGTGGGTCGAGTTCGCCTGTTTCGTGGTTGTAGATCGGCTTATCAATCGTCTGGCCTGATTTCAGGGCTTTGATCTGCTCGTACATCAGATCAAAATTGTTTGCCTTGGGGTTTAGAGCCGTTACTTTCTGCTGCTTGCGCTGCTTACGGTCCAGGCTGTGATAGTCATCCAGGCAGATGACGGTAATAAACTCCTCACCAAAAAGATCGCTTATGCGGCGCAAAAAAGTGGATTTACCACATCCTGAGTCTCCCGCGACACCAATCAAAATTACTTGGCCTGCTTTACTGGTCATAGGTTCCTCTACAACAAAGTCGAAATCATTTTTAAAGGCGTCTCAGGGCAGGTAATTCTCCGGTGGAGAGGCTTTGTCAACGCCCCACAGCAATCCCTTAGCCCAAGCTGCCGACAGCAGTGCTCAAAGAAGCTGCTGCTGGTATGTCAATCGCCTGCCGATGAGCTGATGATGAGCTAATGGGCGATTGACAAAAAGAAAAGGCTCCTCGGGGTTAGCAAAAACAGCAACCACCCAAAACGAACCCCTACAAACCACAAAATTTTATGATTCAAAACTTTTGATTACGTATATGAATCTTATCAGAGACTACGACTCGCAAACAAGCAACCCTCACCCATTGATCCCCGATCAACTCCATAAGAGAGGGCTCACAGCTCCATAGAATACTGGGCCGATACTGGGCCGATTGCCTGGGAATTACGTTAGCTAACCCTGACTCAAGCAAAGGTCCAAACGATAAATCTTGAGTACTATGATGGTGGCTGCTTTAAGGCTTTAGTTGCTGTTCTCCAGAGCAGCTCATTCCCAAAGTCATGTGCTCTGTAAAAATCAATCCAACTTTTGATATATTTTTCCCTTTAGATTTTCCTCCCTGAGAGATTTCGGACGCTGCCCAACGAGATAGGTGCTTGTATACAAAACTTTGCATAATCCTTGTGCGCTTGGGTCTGTCAGCCTTGACCTGTGAAATCAATCGGCTCAGAGTGATAATCTATTTCACATATAGAAATATGAAGCCGCCCAAGGCCAACAATTAAGGATGTACAACCCCAGCAGCACTGGCAGTAGCGTTAATAGTTCAGCCAACAGCAGACTCTATGTTTACGAAGTCGAAGGCTTAGGCCAAGGCGGTCAAGCCAGCGATATCAACGCCCCGCTTCGTCGCAGCGGCACCGTTTCAATTACAGTGCCCTACGGTCGTATGCAGCAAGAAGCCAAGCGGATCATGCAGCTAGGCGGCAAAATTGTCAGCATTCGTCCTGCTGGCGAGGCTGCTCTAGCCTACGCTCAGACCAATGGCAGCGCCCCGGCAAGTCAGGCCACCTCTGCAAACTCTACAAAACAGCCCATGACTCAAGCAAAAGCTAAAGATAAAAAGAAAGTCCCTGTCAATATCTACAAGCCTAAGTCTCCCTACATGGGCGCTTGTCTCTCTAATGAAGAGCTGGTGCAAGAAGACGGCATTGGCAGCGTTAAGCACCTGAAGTTTGACCTATCAGAAGGTGATATGCACTATCTTGAAGGCCAGAGCATCGGCATCATCCCTGACGGCACCGATGAGAAGGGGAAGCCTCACAAAATCCGGCTTTACTCGATCGCCTCGACGCAGCATGGAGATGACGTAGACGACAAAACCGTCTCTTTATGCGTTCGTCAGCTGGAGTACAAAGACCCTGAAAGCGGCGAAACGGTCAAAGGTGTTTGCTCTACCTTTTTATGTGATCTAGAGCCGGGTGCCAAAGTGCAAATCACTGGCCCGGTGGGCAAAGAAATGCTGCTGGCTGACGACCCTGAAGCCAACATCGTGATGATGGGTACCGGCACCGGCATCGCGCCTTTCCGCGCGTACCTATGGCGCATGTTCAAAGACAAAGAGCGGGCAGCTAACCCCGACTATCAGTTCAAGGGCAACGCCTGGCTGATATTTGGGATTCCGACTACTCCGAATATCCTCTACAAAGAAGAGCTAGAAGAAATTCAGGAGAAGTACCCTGACAATTTCCGGCTTACCTATGCCATCAGCCGCGAGCAAAAGAACCCAGAGGGCGGTCGGATGTATATTCAGCATCGGGTAGCTGAACATGCAGAAGAGCTGTGGAAAATGGTTCAAGATGAAAAAACCTACGTCTACATCTGCGGACTCAAGGGAATGGAAGACGGCATTGATGAAGCGATGAGCGCCGCCTCTGCTAAAGATGGCGTCGATTGGAGCGAGCGCCGCCGCGAGCTGAAGAAAGCTCACCGCTGGAATGTAGAAACCTACTAGCGCCGGCTGCTTTTGAGCAAACCATTCGATGAAACTGGAAGGAGGGGCATTCTACGGAGCGCCCCTCCTTTACAATTGGAAAGTTATTTTCGCAAGGTCAGAGACATTGACTTTAAAGGTGGGGCTCCTGGGATTGGGCACTGTTGGCACAGGCGTCGCCAAAATTTTACAAGATGCTAAAGGCCGTCATCCCTTACTCAATACGTTTGAACTGGCTCAGGTGGGCGTGCGATCGCACCCTAAACCCCGCGCCATCGATCTCCCTGAGGCCCTCTTCACCACTGACCTCAGCGCTATTGTCACCAATCCCGATATTGACATCATTGTGGAAGTCATCGGCGGATTAGAACCCGCTCGTACGCTGATCTTGCAGGCGATTGATCAAGGGAAGCATGTGGTCACCGCGAATAAAGCCGTCATTTCTCGCTACGGCGAAGAAATTTACGAGGCGGCGACGGCAGCGGGCGTCTATGTGATGATTGAAGCGGCAGTGGGCGGCGGCATTCCGGTGATTGCGCCGCTGAAGCAGGCCCTGAGCGTCAATCGCCTTCAGGCGGTGATGGGCATTGTCAACGGCACGACTAACTACATTCTGACGCGGATGCAAAATGAGGGCGGCGATTTTGAGAAGATTCTCGCCGATGCTCAGCAGCTGGGCTACGCCGAAGCCGACCCGACCGCCGATGTCGATGGCCTCGATGCTGCCGATAAGATTGCGATTCTCGCAGCGCTGGCTTTTGGTGGCCGGATCAATCGCGACGAAGTCTACTGTGAGGGCATTCGTAACGTCAGCGCTGCCGATATTTCCTACGCTGAGAGGCTGGGCTTTGTGATTAAGCTGCTGGCGATCGCCAAACTCCCC
>JBBSNR010000290.1:0-4359 GCA_038260635.1 Phormidesmidales cyanobacterium | reverse complement strand
CAGTTCGCCGCTAAAGGACTCACCTTCAAAGCCCTGAACGAACGGGAGATTCAGAGTGCCTATGCCGCCCGCAATACTGGCATTCGGCAGGCGACTGGCGAATTTTTAGCCTTTACCGATGCTGACTGCTACCCACAGCCCGAATGGTTGACGGGCTTGATGCAGCCTTTTCGAGACGCAAGAATTGGGTTGGTTGCAGGCGAAATTACGGCATTTCCAGGAACGACCTGGCTGGAGAGCTATGCCGAGTGCAAACACACCATGAGTCAGAAAGATACGCTGGCCCATCAGTTTTGTCCGTATGGTCAAACGGCAAACTTAGGAATTCGCCTGAAGGCGCTGGAGCAAGCCGGTTTATTTCGCCCCTATATGACGACGGGCGGCGATGCGGATATTTGCTGGCGGGTGCAGCGAGAGGGAGATTGGAAGATTCACTATGCTACAGATGCGGTGATTCAACATCGCCACCGACAAACGCTGAAAGATCTGTACGCCCAGTGGTATCGCTATGGCAAATCGAATCGATATCTGCATGATTTGCACGGGGTGAAGTTGGCTTGGCCGCTGCCCAAAAAAGAGCGTAACCGCAGCCTGCTCCGATGGGGGCTTAAGGAATTTCCCAAGGCGGCTGTGCAATTTGCTTTTGCGGGGGAACCGGCTGTGGGTATGCTGACGACACCTTTAGATATTTACTGCGCACGGGCCCGCGATCGAGGGCAAAAGGAAGCCAAGCTGCCAGACAAGGCTCGGGAGAAGGCCTATCTCCCAGCGCTTCATCATGCCGTCGAACACTCTAGTAGCTGAAATGAATATTTTGATGCTTTCGGCGACGTTTCCCTATCCGCCTACCAGGGGGGGAACCTCGGTAAGAACGTTTAATCTGCTTAAGTATCTCAAGCAGCAAAATCATCACATTTCGCTGGCGACGCATCGCTCATTGGATGTGACGGATGATGAGATTACAGCCTTAAAGGACTGGGTAGATCGGTTGGCTGTGTTTTCTCGACCGGCTAAGAGCGAGCAGGCCTCTGGCACTTTTGGGAAAGTACAGCGCTTAGCCAATTTTGCCGTAGGAGGCACTCCGCCGAGTGTGATCACGACTCGGTCGGATGAAATGCAGACCTGGGTAAACCAGCAGATTGCTAGCGGTGATTTCGATGCGATTACCTGCGAGCACAGCGTCAATGAAGTGTACGTACCGGCAGATATTGAGCGGTATATTCCTAAGTCCGTGGTGAATATTCACAGCTCTGTATATGGCACTTGCGCACATCAGCTGGCGGGCGGGACAGCTGAAAAGCCTTGGCGCGATCGCCTCAACCTACCGCTGCTCAAACGCTACGAGCAGCGCTACTGTCAAAAATTTTCTGACTTAGTGGTCACCACCGCTGAAGATAAGCAGCAAATGGCCGATTTGAGCGGCAAAGAACGTATCTCTGTCATTCCCAACGGCGTCGATCTAGACATGTTTACTCCCCGCCCTCAAGATCCGGGAGGTCACCGTCTGGTTTTCATTGGGGCTATGGACAATCTGCCTAATATAGATGCGGTGACCTTTTTAGCCAAAGACATCTTTCCCCTGGTGCAACAGGCCTATCCTCAGGCAACTCTGTCGTTAGTGGGGGCTAGACCGACGCCAGCGGTAAAGGCTTTGCAGGAGCTGCCCAATGTGGAAGTCACGGGCAAGGTTCCTGATATGACGCCCTATCTGCATAATTCGACTGTATGCGTGGTGCCCATGCGCACGGGCTACGGCATTAAAAATAAGACCCTGGAAGCGATGGCGGCGGGGATTCCGGTGGTGGCGAGCGATCGCGGTCTAGAAGGCTTGAGCACAGAGGGCGATGGCGTTCCGCTGCGGGCTTTGCGAGCAAATACAGCAGACGAATACGCAGCAGCGATTGGCCGACTGTTTGATTCGGCTACGCTGCGTCAAATGCTTTCTGAAAATGGGCGGATGATGATTGAGGAAGGCTTTACTTGGGCGATCGCCGGCAGCCGATATGAGCAGATTTTGCTGAACGCGACGTAACTAGGATATGGCCCAACCAGTTTTAGATTGCCAGAGATTGTAGCCGTGCCACTCGTTTAAATAGCGTCCGGATAAAAAAGCCTGTGCCACTATAAGGGTGGCACTACTTTCACTTGCGAACCATCTGTGCAGAGCTAAAGGCAGAATAGATAGGGGGTTTTCGCTAAAGCTGAAGCCTCTCCCTATTGATAATTTCAAGGCTAACTATGCCCTGCTTGCAAAAAATCGGCTCAAACTCAGAATTTAAAACCCTATAAAAACTCGTTAAGCAAGGCTAACAAGCACAGCCAGTGGCTGAAAGAGCTTTTTGGTGACAGCATACTACCCTCATTTACTATGCAACGAGATAGAATCCCAGAACTCGATTTGCTGCGAGGAGTCGCTATCATTTGCGTGCTGCTAGCTCATACGCCCGATTACATCGGAGATCACCCTTGGTTTGAATATGGAAAGCATGGGTTTATATTGATTGGGCTGGGAGCCTTTGCTTTTTTGACCGGCTACGGGCTTGAGAATACGCGGCTAAGAAAGGGCGGATTACAGATAAAAAGCTATATTCAGCGGCGCTTCTGGCGAATGTACGTGCCTTATCTTGTGACGCTAGTAATCTTCTTAGGAGTATTCGGCGCTTTAAAGATAAACCGCTCCCTACCCTTCTCAATCCTGTCGGTTACTACGGTGGTTCATGCCCTTGGCCTTCAAGTCCTGCTCTATCCTAAGTTTCGATCAATCTTTACGCTGTGGTATGTCGGCCTGCTGCTGCCGATGTACGCAATATACCCGCTGATTGTCAGAAAAGAGACTACTGCCTATTTAGTCCGCTGCCTAGTGTTGATTTTGTTGGTGACGCTGGCTATTCGCTATGGCTTCAACACAATAGACATCCGATTTTTTGGCTATTTTCCAGCTTTTATCGGTGGCATCATCATCAGACGAACTCGCACACTACCCTTTTTGTTAAAGGGACGGTGGGGACTATTAGCATTAGTAAGCTTCGTGGGTCTCTACATGTTGCATATGCAACTGTGGGGAGGGGCCGTTATCTATGACAGATGGCAAGGAGAAAATACAGCAGAGAATACGGGATACTTTGTGCTGCCTATTTTGAAGACGTATCTGCTAATGGCCTTGTCGCTGATTGCCATTCTGTGTTTTTTGCGCTTTGTAGTACAGACGAAGCAGCTGCATTGGGTTGCCAAGGTGCTTGGATACATTGCCTCAGGAGCCTACTTTACTTATCTAATTCATAGACCCGTACTGGCTTTCTTCGCATGGGTGACGGTAGATAAACTGTCGTTACCGTCGTCGCTGATTACGCTGTTGTTTTTGCCAGTGGTAGCCGGAATAATCGCCGTCTGCCATATCACTGAAAAAGCCTATGCCAAGCGGTTGATTGCTCAACCAAAGTCAGGCTAAGTCACGCACGATATGGTTTGAATGCCCAGTTCATCAAAACCAAAAGCCCCCACGGTATGTGGGGGCTTTTGAAATTATGCGGTCAGCCTAGTAAGCATCCTGCAATTCGTAAAAATCGGGTGAGATGTAGTCCTTGCGCAGTGGATACCCTTCCCAGTCTTCTGGCATCAGCAGCCGCTTCAAATTGGGATGTCCTTCGTAGGTGATGCCAAACAGGTCATAGCATTCCCGCTCCTGCCAATCGGCAGCCTTCCAGATCCAATATACCGAAGGCACTTTAGGATTATCGCGGGGAAGGAAACATTTAATCCGCACCTCATCGGGCGCATCAGCATCGTCGTTTAGCTTGGTAATGTCGTAAACGCTCACTAAATCCTTGCCTGGGCCAGAATCGTAAGCGCACTGGCAGCGCAAGTAATTAAAGCCGTAAGCGTAAAGCGCCGTTGCGAAAGGCAGCAGAAACTGAGGATCGACTTTGAGAACTTCTACACCAGAGTGATCACGCTCCATAATCTCATGAGCGAACCCTTGCTCGCTTAGCCAAGTAGAGACTTTGCCCGCTTCGACAATCGCCGATTCAGAGGAGGCTTCACCTTCGGACGCCTTTTTTTCTTCTTGTTCAGCCATCTGCTTTATACTTGCTCCTCTTCTACTTTTGCCTCAGATTCAGACAGTGCCACAGGTGCCCCCATTGCCTCAGTCAGTTCCTTCGGCGGTGCGTCTCGCTTTTCCGAAGCCAGGTACTGCCCGGTTAAAATAGGCGCAACCGCTTTCATATTATGAGAGCGAGTGTAAAAACGGTGGGTTTCGACGAGCTGTCCCCGTTCTTGCATAGACTCATTAGCGATCTTCTTACGCAGCTTGATAATGGCGTCAAAAATTGCCTCAGGTCGAGGCGGGCACCCCGGAAT
>JBBSNR010000289.1:0-4391 GCA_038260635.1 Phormidesmidales cyanobacterium | reverse complement strand
GTCTACAGACCCTGGATTATCTGGCCTGGCGATCGCGCTCAATATCGTAGATTGCCTTTTGAATGCACCACAGCATATCCCGACCAGGATGCTTCTCTGAGAGCCTCTTAACCAGTCGTTCGGCTGTCTCCGCATCGTGCGTTAGCTGGTGCAACTGGTGAAATGCCCTGGTAGGGAAAATCTCACGGGGCAGCTTGCTGCTTTCAGATTGCCTACGCTGTCTGCGCTGTAGCTGAGGCTTTCTAGTCTGCTTGCCGCCTAAGCTAAACCAAGGCACTCCTAATCGCTCTGCCCTCTGCCAACTCCATAAAAGCAATAGGCAGATGCCGAAGGCAATACTGATTCTCATCGTCACACCCGAAGCGCTCAGACTAGAATTCCCAATAAAAACTCCGGACAAAAGCCAGGCGAACTTACATATTTTATGAAGGCGGCACCCAGATTCGAACTGGGGGTAAAGGATTTGCAATCCTCTGCCTTACCACTTGGCCATGCCGCCGCTGAAGCACCAATATATCAAACTTTTGAGTCTTGGTGGGAGTAGATGCGAGCCGCGCCGTTCAGCTATGTTCTATCCGCTCAGGATTTGAGCAATCATGCGGTTGGCCTGATCGCCATAGCTGCCGCCGAATAGGTTGAAATGATTGAGGATGTGATAAAGGTTGTAGAGAATCTTGCGTTTGGCACAGCCCTCTTTGAGCGGGTTGGCGGTTTGATAAGCCTGATAAAAACCCGCCGGAAAGCGACCAAATAATTCAGTCATAGCCAGATCAGCCTCCGGGTCGCCATAGTAAGTCGCCGGATCGAGAATGACGGGCTCGCCCGCCTGAGTGACGGCGGCATTGCCAGACCACAGATCGCCGTGAAGTAGGGCAGCAGTCGGGCTGTGTCCGGCTAGCAAACGGGGTACCGCGCTCATCAGTTCGTCACGGCGGGGAAAGGATCCGCCCTGGTCGTAGGCGAGTTCAAATTGAGGCCCTAAGCGGCGATCGCGCCAAAAAGTGCTCCAGTCTGACAGCCAGCCGTTCTTCTGAGGCGTTGAGCCAATCGTATTGTCCCGATGCCAGCCAAATCCGTTGGCGCTAGTAACCTGATGCATTGCCGCGAGCTGTTTACCCAGCTGCTGCCAGGCCGTTGCTGGGCCGCTGCCGCCCAGATCTAACCACTCGGTGACGATGTAGGAAAAGTTGCCCGCCACCCCACAACACAGCGGCAGCGGCACCCGTACCGTCTGGCTCTGATACATCGCCTGCAAGCCATCGCGCTCGGCTTCAAACATCGTCAGCCGGTCGGCTCGGTTGGTTTTGACGAAGAACGTGCGCTGCTGATCGGCGATCGCCACCGCCTGATTGATACAGCCACCGCCAATAGAGCGCTGCACCTGAGCCTGAAAAGGCCGCCCGGTCACTTGGCTAACTTGTTCGGCAATCGCTTGGGCCAGGGCCGCATTGAGAGGTTGAGACATAGATCTTACGCTGTTGGCTTGAGCGTTACCACACCATAGGCCTGCGATGGCAGGTAGCGTCTGACTGCTGTGCGAACATCCTCAGCAGTCACCTGCCGGATTTGCTCAGGGTAGTCCAGCGCGTGGCGAATGTCGCCAGTCATCGCCTGATAGTAGCCGTAGAGTCCAGCGCGATCGCCCGGCGTCTCACTGCTAAAGATATAGCGATTAGCGACCTGGGTTTGCACCCGCAGCAGCTCAGCAGCCGTAATTGGGTCGGCGTGCAGCCTTTGGATATGCTCAAGAATAGCCGCCTCAGCTGCTGCTAGAGCGTCCACCGGCACCTGAGCTGAGATGTAAAACACGCCTTGATTGCCAAAAGTCATGTTGCTGGCCGAAATACCATTGACAATTTGCTGCCGTTCCAGCAAATCATCAATCAGGCGCGCCGTTCGGCCCTGGCTCAAAACAGAGGCCACCACATCAAGAGCATAGGTTTGCTCTAGATTGCACATGCCTGGCACTCGCCAGCCGATCACCAAGCGCGCCTGCTGTAGAGCTTCGTCAACGTATTCGGCCCGGTGTATTTCGGGAAAGGGCGTCTCCGGTTGAGTGGAAGGAGCTTGCAGCAGCAAATCAGGGTCGCAATGCTCCCGGCTGCTGCGGGCCAGGGCCTGCTCAAAACTCTTTTCTACAATCTGCACCAGCTCCTCTACGGGCAGATTGCCTACGGCGACTGCCGTCATGTTTTTGGGCTGGTACCAGGTTTGGTGAAAAGTGCGCATCTGTTCGGCGGTGAGACCAGCAACCACGCCAGTCGGCCCCAGCACAGGTCGCCGGTAGGGCAAGCTCTCAAAGCTCATTTCCATCGAGCGGTAAAACGTGCGCCGCCGAGGACTATCTTCAGCCTGGCGAATCTCTTCTAAAATGACCGGGCGCTCCCGATCAAAGTGATCATTTTGTAAGCTCGGGTTCATCACTAGCTCTACCTGCAAAGGCGCAAGGGTCGCAAAGTCTTGCGGCGCGGTGGTGATGTAGTAGTGCGTATAGTCCTGACTGGTCGCTGCATTGGTTACCGCGCCCCGTTCTTCAATCAGTCGCTCAAATTCACCGCAGTTGATTTGGGGAGTGCCCTTAAAAATCATATGCTCCAAAAAATGAGCCATGCCATTAATCGAGTCGGACTCTACCTTGGAGCCAATATTGAGCCAGATGCTGAGATTGACAGCGTCAATAGGCATATGCTCGGCAATGATGGTGAGCCCATTGGATAAGCGGCGAATCACCGGAGCAGTCAGCTGGCTAGAGGGCTGATCCGATTGGGCCTGACTTGAGAGTGCTGGAGAAGCCATAGATATAAGTTTTTCCTCTATTGTAGGAGGTGCGACGGGCAAGGTATTCAGGCGTGTGGAATCTAAGCGAACTCGGGGCAATTTGGGGGGCAGTATGGGGCCAACTGGGGCCCAATGCGAGTTAGCTGCTCTGTGTATAAATTTGACGCCTTGGGTTCAAAAAAACTCAAATGAGGTTATATAGTTCTTGATGTAGCGGTTAGGGCGGCAGGCAATGGGGACTTGGATTAAAGAGACGGCAAGTGCGTTTTATCTGATGGAGGGTGGCCACTACCTCTCCAAAATTTCTAAATATCCTTCCAAGAATAACTCAGCTGAGTGGGTGGTCAATATTGCTGGGATGAAAGCTTGGTTTGAAAGGGACGACGCGCCAAACGGCATGACCGTCTCTCCGGGAGGCATTGAGCCCGAGCCCAAACCCACTGCCTTGCCCGCACCCGCACCGACTGGCCCCAAGCGCACCAACGTCAATGGTCTGTTGATGATCAAGTCTTTTGAAGGCTTACGGCTACAGGCCTATCGCGACCCGGTAGGCATCTGGACAATTGGCTATGGCACCACCCGAGGCGTAAAACCGGGTATGTCAATTTCTGAGGCCGAAGCTGAAAAATTTCTCCAGCAAGATCTAGTTCGCTTTGAGCAGGCGATTGACGAGGCGGTGCAGGTGCAGGTCAATGACAATCAATTTTCGGCCCTGGCATCGTTTACTTACAATGTAGGTCCTGGTGCTTTTCGTAGCTCTACTCTCTTACGGCTGCTCAACCAAGGTGATACGCAAGGAGCAGCCGATCAGTTTCCTCGCTGGAACCGGGCGGGCGGCAAGGTATTGTCGGGGCTGACGCGGCGACGGAACGCTGAGAAGTCGCTTTTTCTCGGCCAAGATTTTCATTCGTTTTTGTAAGGCGAGACAGCGCCACTATTTGTTTATGGCTCGCCCTAAAATCTTGCTGACGCCCTATCTCTTTTTAGCGCCGGCGCTGCTGGTCTTGCTGCTAACGGTGTTTTGGCCAGCCCTGCAAGCCTTTCGCCTGAGCTTTATGCAGTATGGCTACGATGTCACTCAACCGCCCGACTGGGTGGGATTGGCCAATTTTCAGCGGTTAGTTGAAGATAAGACCTTTTGGCAGACGCTCAAAAATACGGTGGTGTATCTGGTCTGCGTGGTGCCGGTGCTGGCGATCGCCCCTCTCCTCCTCGCTATTTTGGTCAACCAAAAGCTGCGCGGCGTCCGCTGGTTCCGAGTGGCCTACTACACCCCGGTTGTCGTCTCTATGGTAGTCGCTGGCATTGCCTGGCGCTGGCTCTATGCCGAAAACGGCCTGCTCAACCAGCTCTTCTCTAGCGTGACCCGCAGCGCCGTTAGCATTCCGTGGCTCACCAGCCCCAACTGGGTGCTCTTTAGCGTGATGGCTGTCACCGTCTGGAAAGGTCTGGGTTACTACATGGTGATCTATTTGGCTGGGTTGCAGGGGTTGCCCGCAGACCTTTACGAAGCCGCCGCCATTGACGGTTCCGATGGCTGGCGTCAGCACTGGGATATTACCCTGCCGCTGATGCGCCCTTACCTGTTTTTGGTGGCTGTGATCAGTGCGATC
>JBBSNR010000288.1:0-4412 GCA_038260635.1 Phormidesmidales cyanobacterium | reverse complement strand
TCCGTAGGGCCTGGTGAAGGTCACTCGCTGCTGGCGCTCGGGGGTGATGGCTTGGTTAAACCAGACCACGTCGTACTGGCTGGTCTGCAAGCAAGTGTAAAAATCGGCCATGGGCAAATTGTGCCAGACTGGTGTCAAGCCCAGATGTTTGCAAACAACACGGGCAAGCTCTGGCTCGTACCCGGTACGATGTCCGTCGGTAGTGAGATAGCTCATCGGACGAGCGTCGAAGTCACTAGCCACAATATTGAGACAGCCTGGCTGAACGGTTAATAATTCTTCAGATTTCATTCTGGTTGCCTGCTGTTTCCAGGAACGGTAACGGGGAACACATATTCTCTTCAGAGAAAACTTATTATGACAAGTAGAGTTTGTCAGTTCTGTTTTGTCAACTAGACTCCTTTCAATGGCTTCTGTAGAGAAAGCACAATCGCCCATTTGTTTTTATGAACTATCAGCCTATTAGCCTTTCTCAAGCGCAGCTTCAACAGTTTCAAGCAGATGGATTCTTAATCGTAGAGAACTTCGTACCTACCGATTTTGCCAAGCGCTTGGCTGAGCGGATGGAGCCGCTGTTTAGAGGAGAGTTTGAGACGGGGATTTACCCGGATGAGTGGTACTGGAGGCCAGGGCTAAGTCTGCCGGATGTGACGCGAGAAATGTGCAATGCCTGGAAGTGCGATCGCACTATCGCCAGCCTGGTTCTCTCTGCCGAAATTGGTCGGCTCACTGCCGAGCTAGCCGGTTGGGATGGGGCTCGCATTGGGCAAGACAGTCTGTGGATGAAACCGCCAGGGGCGAAAGCGATCGCCATGCATCAAGACGGCGCGTACATTGACTACCTCGATCCGGCTGAAATGATGACCTGCTGGGTGGCGCTAGACGATGCCGCTGCTGCTGACGGCACGCTGGTATACGTAAAAGGATCGCACAAATGGCCGCTAGTAAATACGGCGGGCGAATTTCACGCGCCGACAAAAGACTATCGCTGGGCGATGCTTCAGGCGGCTGAAAATGCGGGCGTTGAGCAGCCAGAACTCGTCGTCGTTGACGTTCCGGCAGGGAGCTGCGCCTTTCACCACGGGCGCACCTGGCACGGCCTTTGCAAAACCACTCGTACTGAGGGCACGTTTCACAGTATTGGCCTGCATACGATTCCCTCGACAGCGCAGTTTCACTCGACCAACCAAGCAGGCTACATTTACGGACGCTATAAGCGATTGGGCATCACTGAAATGGACGAAAGTTTCTTCCCAATTCTCTGGCAAAAGGACGGCTATCGCAGTCCTCATCTAGCTGACTACTGCGCAGACCCGCTGGCAAGCCTGACGGCAGTGCCCGTATAGCTTTTCTCACTAACTTTTTTCACTACTTTCTCTCCTATGACCCCCACAACTAGCCCTGACCGTATTAGCAGTGAATTTTTTGGTGGCCTGAGCGAAGACTTTGACCCACATTGGCTGCTGAGCCCCAAACAAAAGGAACTACAGGCCAAGCTGATTGACCTATGTGGCAGAGTGCTGAGACCGAATGCGATCGCCTCTGACCGCAACCTGATATACCCGCGTGAAAACTTTGAAGCCCTGGCCTCTATAGGTTTACTCGGTCTACTCGTCCCCACCGAATGGGGCGGACTGGGCGAAAACCACGTCTGCGCGGCAATGATAGTCGAAACCATTGCCCGCTACGGCTGCCCGAGTACGGCAATGTGCTACACCATGCACTTAGGCGCAGTGGCCGCTGCCCTGTTTCGCGCTCATGACAATAGAGAACTGCAAACGCTGTTGCAGCGCCTAGATAAAGACGTTGCGATTGGCACTCTCTCCTACTCCGATCCCGAAACCGGCTCTCACTTTTGGTATCCGGTTTCCTCTCGGGCCGAGGAGACTGCTGAAGGCTGGCAGGTGTTTAAGCGCGCCTCTTGGACGACTTCAGCCGGATTTGCCGACTGGTATATTGTGCAGACGACTAGCCCTAACTTTGACGGAGACTATTCTGATCTTTCCTGTTTTTTAATTTATAAGGATGAAGTGCAGGCAGAGCCGCACAAGTGGGACGCCTTAGGACTGCGCGGCAATCAGTCAGGGACGCTGCTAGTAGATGGCGTCATGATTCCAGCACAGCGCATGGTGGGGCCGTCAGGCGATGGCACCGCTTCCAACGATGAGATTGTCGATCCGTTCTTTTTGCTCTGTTCTTCAGCCTGCTGGAATGGTATTTCGCTCGGTGCAATGGACATTGCCAAAAAGCACGTCACCCGTAAAAAGCATGTAGATGTGGGGATGCGAGTGGCCGATTACCCGACGATTCAAGACTACTTTGGTGAAGCGATCATCGACACTAGCGCCTGCCGCATGTACACCTTCTCGATGGGGCAGCTCATGGATCAGCTTACGAATGGCTGCGACTGGTCTATTCATAGTGATATTCAGGCACTACCGCGTTCAGCAAACCTGCACTGGTACTGGCAAATCAAGTTTTCAGCGGCTAAAAATGTGGCTCATGTCTGCGACAAAATGCTGCACGCCTGCGGCGGCTCCGGCTTTAAAAAAGACATGGAAGTGGAGCGCTATTTGCGAGATGGCAAGGCGGGCTGGGTGATGGGGCCGACCAACGAAATATTGCGTCAGTTCGTAGGCAAATCGGCGCTGCTAGGATTCGAGAGCCTTGACTACTGGAATCAGTCTGTCAATGAGCGCGTGCTGCACAATGAGCTGAAGAAAATGAGCGCCGAAGACAAACGCAAGCTGGCCCAAACCCTTCTAGAAGAGATGGAAGAGGCTGAAGTCTCTCTGAAGAGACCCGCCATGGCGGGAACCACTGCTTAGAAAGACTAGACGATTTCTCTCGCAAGAGAGGCAAAAAATATCAGGAGAACTATCTATGACCCTTGCCAAAGAAAGAACGACGACAGCGGTTACTGTCAGCCACCCTCTAGAGCCACTGACGCCCAAAGAAATTTCAGCGGCGGTTGCGATTGTACGTGAGCAGAAGTCTCTGTCTACCAGCGTGCGGTTTGCGACGGTCACGCTAAATGAACCGGCCAAAGAGACGGTGCTGAGCTTTCAGCCGGGCGATCGCATAGAAAGAGAAGCCTTCATCATTTTGCTCGATAACGCAACGGCGGAAACCTACGAGGCAGTCGTCTCTCTTAGCAGCGGCACCGTGAAATCTTGGGAGTATATTCCCAATGTGCAGCCGCCGATTATGCTGGATGAATTTATTGAGTGCGAAGCGGCAGTGAAGGCGAATCCGGAGTTTCAGGCAGTGATCGCCAAGCGCGGCATCACCGACCCCGATCTGGTTATGGTAGACCCGTGGTCAGCCGGTCACTACGGCATCAAAGAGGAAGAAGGCGTCCGACTCTCTAGAGCGCTCTGCTGGGTGCGGGCCAACCCCACCGACCACGGCTATGCTCGGCCCATCGAGGGCGTCATTCCGGTGGTAGACCTGAACAAAATGGAGGTGATTCGGGTCGAAGACTATGGCGTGGTGCCGCTGCCGCCTAAAGACGGCAACTACACGCCTGAATATGTAAAAAACTACCGGCAAGATCTCAAGCCACTAGAAATTGTTCAGCCAGAAGGCCCGAGCTTTACCGTCAATGATCACGAGATCGCCTGGCAAAAGTGGAAAATTCGCATCGGCTTTAACCCGCGTGAGGGGCTGGTACTTCACAACGTCACCTATACCGATCAGGGAGAAGAACGGCCCATTTTCTACCGGGCTTCGCTGGCGGAGATGACCGTGCCCTATGGCGATCCGCAGGCGCATCACTATCGTAAAAATGCCTTTGATGTGGGCGAATACGGCATTGGTTCGCTGGCTAACTCCTTGACGCTGGGCTGCGACTGCCTGGGAGAGATTTACTACTTTGACGGCTTTATTACCGACTCTCGGGGTGAAGTCGTCCAGATTGAGAACGCCATCTGCCTGCATGAAGAAGACTTCGGCATTTTGTGGAAGCATATGGACTGGCGCACTGAGCAGACTGAGGTGAGGCGATCGCGCCGCTTGGTCATCTCCTTTATCGCCACCGTTGGCAACTATGAATACGGCTTTTACTGGTACTTCTATCAAGACGGCACCATTCAATATGAGGTGAAGCTCACAGGCGTCGTCAGCACCGCCGCCGTCATGCCGGGTGAAGTCCCCAAGCACGGCACGCTAGTTGCCCCGCAGCTCAGCGCCCCGATTCACCAACACATTTTTAACGTGCGCATGGATATGTGCGTTGACGGTGCCAACAACTCTGTTTACGAGGTAGACATTGTGCCTGGAGAGGGCGACGACAATCCCTATGGCAATGCGTTCTACGCTAAATCTACCCTGCTGCCGACAGAGCAGGCGGCGCAGCGGTTGATTGACCCAATGAAAGGGCGCTACTGGAAAATTGTTAACCCAACAAAGAC
>JBBSNR010000287.1:0-4434 GCA_038260635.1 Phormidesmidales cyanobacterium | reverse complement strand
GCTAGCCAGGCCAGCGTATCAATGGTTTGACGGTGAACAGCCTCAGCATCTGCTTTAAAGGCATTGAACAATAGCGGGCGCAGACCCAACCGGTAGAGCTGTTGCAAAAGAAACTCCAAAAACAGCGCCAGCCTCGACAGCTTCGATAGCGTAGCGAAACCACAATAGCAAAAATCGCGTTAGGCCAGACGATAGCAAAGGGAACTATACGGGTATCAAGACTCTACTCATTCTCCATCAGTGCTCTGTGCTTCTACTGGCTCGGCCTTTTTTTAGGCCCGGTCGCGCCCTGACCCTCGCTATCTACTGACCTCAGGTTTTAAGCCCGCAGCGGCTCTGTTTTTCAACATGGTTAAGACTCCCGTTCACAGCTCTGATCCGCGATCGCCTCACGGCCTGAACAAGCCAGATCTCAGCCAGGTACTGCCCACCATTTGGGAGGCGGAAACGCTCGACAAATCTATTCAGACAGCACTCGCAGCCATTCAAACAGAGTTTGGCTACGCCCTCTTGTGGATGGGCCTATACGACCGCTTTAACCACAAGCTCACCACCCGTGGGGCAATCACCCAGGGGCCTCGCCACTTTTCTCACGCCTCGCTGGCGCTGCATCCCGGCGATGTCTTAGAGCAGGTGATTATGCAGCAGCGGCCAATGGTAATTGCCGATATTCGCGAAGAATCTCGGGCTGGCGCTTTGGCCCGAATTGCCAAAACCTTTGAGCTACAGGGCACCGTTATTTTACCGATCCAGCGACGGGGCCTTTGCTTTGGGCTGGTCGTCTTATGCTCGCAGCACTGGGGTGCCACACCCGGCATTTTAGAAAATTCCACCCTGCTGGCTATTAATAATGCCCTGGCAGAAGCCATTCACCAAAACGCCCTCGAATCGCAGCGGCAGCAGACCAAACAACCCGCCAAGCCGCTGTTGGCCCTGTTGGGGTCGCTGGACCGTCTGTCGGGGTTAGATGCTCGCTTGCAGCTGGTCGCTGAAGAAACTCAAAAGTTTATGGGTGCGCCCGTTAGCATCTATTGGATGGAGACGCGGGGACGCAATTTTTGGTGCCGGGTGGGCAAGCTCCAGGGCAAATCTAACGGTACGTTGCCAGTCAGCGAAATCCAGAGCCTGTATCAGAGCCTCTGCGCCGAAGAAATGACCGTATGCGGTGAACTGGAAGGCTCTCTCAAAGCGAGTATGGCCAACCGGCTGATGCAGCATCTGAGCGTCCAATCGCTCATTATCGCGCCGATTGTCTATCACGACGAGCTTCAGGGATTTATCAGTGTTGAAGGGGCTAACCCCCGCATTTGGAGCGAGGTCGAAAAAGAATATGTGCAGGGCGTGGCCCGGCTGATCGGGCTGGCGATGCCAACAGCCGAGATGGATGCCGCTTTGAGCCAGGTGAAATCTGACCAATTGCTTAGCGCTGGCGTGACTCGCAGCATTCATAGCGATCGCGACTGGCAGCACGTACTGGGGCTCTGCGTAGAGCAGCTCGCTGCCCGCATTGGTACCGATCAGCTGCTGGTACTCAGTGCCAATCTGGAGCGGGGCGGGTTTGATCTGTGCTATCGCACTGGTCATAGCGTCGGGCGAACAGAGCACTGGCTGCCGCTGGCTGCCGTCGATGAAAAGATGCTGAAGCGGGCTCACTCTCCTGTCAGCGTAGAAAGTTTGGAGAGCGATCTAAAATTTGCCGCCTGGCGATCGCACTTTCAGGACATGGGGGTCGAATCGCTGCTGGTGAGCAACACTTCGCCCGGCCACTCACCTGAGGGGCTGATTATTGTTACCGATAAAATAGACCGCCGCTGGAGTCAGAGCGATCGCGAGCTGCTGCAAACCCTCAGCAGCCAAATCGGTCTGATTTTGCACCAGTGGCAGCTCCAGCGACAGACCGATCAGCAAGCCCAGCTGCACGAAACCTTTCAGTGGGGAATGCGCAGCTTGCAGCGGCTCTCTCATATTGATGTACTCGATCAATCTGCGACTCGTCACATTGCTCAGCTGTTGCATGTGCCGCTAGTCGCCATCATCACCTGGGAAAATGGCGAGGCTTTTGCCAAAATCAGCCATATGCTGGTGCAAAATAGAAGCTTTCAGCTAGCTGACCAGCGGTACATCTCAGTAGAGACCGATGCGGTGATCAACTGGACGGCTGCTACTGACGGGCTACTGGCGCTCCGGCTAGAAGATTTGCCCGCCGATGGCCAGCAGTGGATCTCAGGGCCAGCGCAGGCGCAAATTTTGGCGATGGCTCTACGCACCGCGCCCGAGCACGAACCCAATGCGGTGATTGTGGTTGCCGATAGCGCCAGCCGTCAGTGGTCAGAAGCGCAAACGACGCTGTTTGGCATTGTGGTTAACCAGCTGGCCTGGTGTCGCCGCCACCTCAAACTCACAGCTGCCATGCTCAACCGTCAGCAGCAGCTCACCCAGCTCAACTGGTACAAGCAGCACCAAATCGAAGACCTCAACCGCAGTTTGAAAGACTGCTTGCAGCAACTGCGCTTGCAGCCCAACCCAGCAGATGCCCGTCAGCAGATGCTCCTCCAAAAGATGAACGCCCTGACTGAGCAGCTGGCTTGGGTCTCAGACCACGAGCGCTGGGCAGTCAAAATTCACACTCAGAGTATGCCTTTGATCAGTTTGCTGAAACGGGCGATGGCTAGGGCCAATCCGCTGCTGCAAGAGCGCCAGCTGTGGTCTAAGGTTCACTGCGAGAGCAACTTAAACATTTCTGGAGATGTGACCAAGCTGGAGTTTGTCCTGTATGAGCTGATTGCCGAGGCCTGCGATCGCTCTCCTGTCGGCGATCGCATTGACATCTGGTGCCGCCCAACTGACCCGTCCTGGATAGAAGTATCTATCACTGACGAAGGCACCGTTGCACCGCAGGTTTTGCAGGAAATGGCGCAGGGCCGTCCGGCGGATTTACTCTCGCCCTCCACCTTGCAGCAGCCGCGCTATAGCCATTTGTGGGTGTGCCAATCGCTGATGCAGCAGCTCGGCGGTGAGTTTACCCTCCTGCAAATGGAAGATGGCCGCACGCTCAGCCGGGTAATGCTGCCACTGGCTGAAAAAGGGTGACTGTGAAAGATATAACAAGCCGGTTGGTTGGGTTGAACTTCACAAAGACTTCATAGACATCCTCAGGGCCTTCTCAGAACTTTCTCAGGGTTCATTTAGTCCGGCTTCTACATAGTGGCTTTGGCTAAAACCCTACGGAGATATTTCCATGAGACTACGTAAAGGCTTGATTGCATCTGCGATCGCTGCCGGTTCTACGCTAGCCTTGGCCCCGATGGCCAGCGCCGCTACCTTGAAAATTACGGTTGATAATTTAGCGCCGACTAACGGCACCTTTCTCACGCCGGTCTGGTTTGGGTTTCACGATGGCAACTTCGATCTCTACGACCGGGGCGAGCCGGTCACTGAGGGCTTAGAGCGAGTAGCAGAAGACGGCATTGTCTCTGCTCTAAACGATGAATTTACCGCAGCCGGGGATGGTGAGGTACAGGGCGCTATTCTCGGTCTGACGGGAGCCCCAGGCCCCATTGACCCAGGTGAATCTGCTAGCTTTGAGGTTGATTTAGAGGCTAGCGCCGCCAGCAGCCAGTATTTTAGCTACGCCTCCATGGTCATTCCTAGCAATGACTTTTTTATTGCCAACGGCAATCCGCTGGCTCATCGCATTTTTGACGATGCGGGTAATTTTGTGGGCGCAGATTTTGTCGTTACCGGGGCGCAGGTGCTAGATGCTGGCTCTGAAGTTAATGACGAGCTGCCAGAAAGCACGGCGTTTTTTGGTCAGCAAGCACCTGATACTGGCGTTGATGAAGGTGGCGGGGTAGAGCTGGCGGAAGGCTTCATTCCTGGCGGTCGGATTCTCAGCAGCGACGATTTTGCTAACGCCGACTTTACCGTGCCTGGCTATGAAGTCGCGCGCTTCCGCGTGGAGCTGTTGGCCGATGAATCCGCCGCTGCTGTGCCCGAACCCGGCGTTGTGCTCGGGCTTTTAGCCGTAGGCGGCCTGATGATGGTGCGTCGTCAGCAGCAAGCGTAGCGGATACCCGCGAACCTGAACGCAATTTAGTTCTAAAATGCTGATCTCTATTCCACAGAGGTCAGTTTTTTGTCGCTGCTTTTATGCCCGATCCCTATAGCTGGGTGAAAAAATCTCTGCGCACCCTTCACCAGGCTGACTGGTATCGCAGCGTGCAGACTATCGAAGGTCTTCCGGGGCCGGTCGTGACGATGGCAGGCCGCGACCTGGTCAACTTTGCTAGTAACGACTATCTGGGCTTAGCGGGCGATCCGCGTTTGATTGAGCGAGTGATCGCTGCCACTCAAACCTATGGCACTGGCGCAACCGGCTCCCGACTGCTGAGCGGCCATCGGCCCCTACATGATGAACTGGAGCGGGCGATCGCT
>JBBSNR010000286.1:0-4447 GCA_038260635.1 Phormidesmidales cyanobacterium | reverse complement strand
CCTCGCCCAAAAAATGGTCGGCAAAGCCTGCGGTCTCCCCGGCGTGCGCCCTGGCACCTCCTGCGAACCCCTGATGACCACAGTCGGCTCGCAAGACACAACCGGCCCCATGACCCGCGACGAAATGAAAGAGCTGGCCTGTCTTGGCTTCAGCGCTGGCCTCGTCCTTCAAACCTTTTGCCACACCGCCGCCTATCCCAAACCGGTAGACGTGCTCACCCATTCCACCCTGCCCGACTTTTTCTCCTCGCGCGGCGGTGTCGCCCTCAACCCCGGCGATGGCATCATTCACTCCTGGCTAAACAGAATGCTATTGCCCGATACAGTTGGCACAGGCGGTGACTCTCACACTCGCTTCCCCCTCGGCATTTCCTTCCCAGCGGGCTCAGGACTGGTTGCCTTTGCCGCTGCGATTGGCGCAATGCCGCTGGACATGCCCGAATCTGTTCTAGTTCGCTTTAAAGGCGAATTACAGCCAGGAATCACTCTGCGCGACGTCGTCAATGCAATTCCCTACGTCGCCATTCAAAAAGGGCTGCTCACCGTCGCCAAAGAGAACAAAAAGAACGTCTTCTCGGGCCGCATTCTAGAGATGGAAGGACTCCCCGATCTGAAACTAGAACAAGCCTTTGAACTCACCGACGCCTCTGCAGAGAGATCTTGCGCGGGCTGCACCATCAAGCTCAGCGAAGAAACCGTTGCCGAATACCTACGCTCCAATGTAGCGCTGATGAAAAATATGATCGCTCGCGGCTATCAGGATGCTCGCACCCTGGCCCGTCGCATTGCCAAAATGGAAGCCTGGCTTGCCGACCCTCACCTGATGAGCGCCGATGCCGACGCCGAATATGCCGAAGTGATCGAAATCGACCTCAACGAACTCAAAGAGCCCCTAGTCGCCGCGCCCAACGACCCCGACAACATCAAAACGCTCTCAGAAGTGGTTGGCGACAAAATCGACGAAGTCTTCATCGGCTCTTGCATGACCAACATTGGCCACTACCGCGCCGCTGCCAAAGTACTTGAAGGTGCAGGCGTCGTCAGTGGTCGCCTGTGGATATGCCCGCCCACGCGCATGGACGAGAAACAGCTTCGCGAAGAAGGCTACTACGGTACCTTTGCCGCTGCCGGTGCTCGCACAGAGATGCCCGGCTGCTCTCTCTGCATGGGCAACCAGGCCCGCGTAGAAGACGGCGTCACGGTTTTCTCCACTTCTACCCGAAACTTTAACAACAGAATGGGCAAAGGCGCTCAGGTGTACCTCGGCTCTGCCGAACTCGCCGCCGCCTGCGCCCTCCTCGGTCGCATTCCCGCAATGGAAGAATACTTAGAAGTTGTCGCCAACAAAATTGACCCGTTTGCAGACGAGCTATACCGCTATCTCAACTTTAACGAAATCAAAGGCTTTGAAGATGAGGGCCGGGTAGTGACAAAAGAAGAAGAAGAAAAGATTGAAGAGGAAGCGGTAACCGCCTATTAGACAACGCGATCTATTATGTGTTCGTAGTAACTATTTGTGCGCTGCGAATATATGAATGAAGATGAGGTAAGAGATCGTAGAACGTATCCTGCGTCTCACAAGACCAGGATACAGACAGCCTTTCAGGAATGAGTCAGCCTAGTATTTCCGTCCGTTTGCATAAGTGGTATATCCAGAGCTACAGTTATGATGTTAGAAAAGGTATGAATTGACTGATTTCTAGCATCAACCTAGTAGTTCTCCAAAGCAGGGTGTCATCGACAGCCTTTAACTCAGTGCAGTAGTCCACAATGCTCCCCTTTGAATGTGCTTTTGACATAAGTATTTCTCTGGATTGGATCAGCGCATTCATCTGTCCTACCGATGAACTCAAAAGACCTAAGGCCATTAACGAATCGTTATCCATCAAAACCTCAAGTGGAGAATTCAGGATAATTGAGAATGCGTGATTGTGGAGATTGAGAATTGAATCTTCGATGAACACGCCATAAGGAAGGTGAGACGGATCATCTTCTAAATTTTCCCTATTTCGCCGTAAGGCGTTCCTGATACATTGCGTATTGGCACTAAGTATTGCTTCGTTCTCCTTTAGAATTCTCAAGTTAGAATTTTTTTCATTCACTAATATAGACGTAATTCTTGCTTTAGTCTCTTCATTCGCACGTTCTTCTCCCTTGTCTCCACGCCATTTAATTAGCAACTGTCCTATTAGCACGGTTATAAAAGGTATCAGATATCCCAGGGACTGCTCAAGACTTTTTCGACATGTGTCCAAGCACCTATCTGACAAAAACTGAAAAATAAAAGGCAATACTAAGAAAAGAAAGGAGGGAATTACTACCCCCAATGAGTCTTTATCAAGAAGACGTTTGTATGCGTTTAGAAACAAAGTACGCTGCGAAGACCAATACCAACCGAGCATTGACCGTGGCGGATCATATACACCAAAAACCCTTTCGCCTTTTTCTCTGAACACGAAGAAAGCAGGAATTACAATATAACCGAGCCATATAGTCCCCAGCAGAATTGTAACAATGGGGATAGGGACTTCTAAAGCTTGAGCGAACATAGACGAACATAGATAGAACAAACATGGCTAGTCCTCAAATACACAAACATTTGTCGTGCCTAAATATTCATTAAAACGAATTAGGACTTATTCGACAACGAAAAGGCAAAAGTTCCTTCAATTGTTTGTGCGGTGAGATTTCTAAATTATCTATCAGGCTTACTTTCTTAGAAAATAATTCAGCAACGCATTTTGATAGCAGCACTCAAAATTATTCGTGAAGAGTTACTCATGCGGAACACGGTCATCTTGACTGCGTCTTTGCTCGACTTGGCCGAAAACATCCTCAAGAGTAAAATCGCCCAGCAGTTGGCTGCGCTCCTCAGTATAGTCACCAGAGCCTGTTTCAAACTGACGTAAGAATAGAATCATCCCATCAAAGCCCAAAGCTTCGGCTAAAGCTTTGTAACCAATACGGTTAATTTCAAAGAGTGTCATCATTTTCAGCGCTTTCCTGTAGCTGGTTGATTTCGATAAGCCAAGTAGCTGGATTTTTCACTGTAATATTGAGCTGATCACTGAATCTTATAGCTCGTCTGAGTAATCGATCATCTGTAGTCAGGAAAATAGTCGCATCGCCCGCTTCAGCGCTAGCCAAATGAGCCGCATCAAAAGGTTGAAAGCCCAGTTGACCAATTTGGGCAGCTCGCTGCCTAACCTCTTCATCTAATATGATTTGATTATAGGCAATGGCAACGGCAACCTGTAGCAGATCCCGTCGCTGCCGGTTTTTCGTCCGTGAAATCTCTAGATCAATCACCTCGCCGGGACCAAGCTGCCATTCTGCCATCCTGCACTTTCGGTAGATTAATAGCACAGCCTTTGCCTCTAAGCGAATACGTTCTTGCGAAGCATCGTCAAGTGGACGGTTGAGGCAGCAAACATCCAAATAAATCCTGTAAGCAATCGCCCTAGGGATTATTAGCATTTTCCTCAATCTCAGACTGGTTCCAACGGCACCTTCGCTAGCCACACTGTGCCAAGTCGGTTCGCCAATGCTGTCATAGTTCGGTAGATATCCCTGCGCTAGATTTCCGAGACAATCAACAGTGAAAAACTCAGGGCTGTTCTCATTGTTTATGAGCTTTTTAAGCGTTGCGGCGACAGCGATCGCACTTCCCACAGTGCATTCCTGCCGCCTCTTCTACAAAGCCAAATTCCGCTAGCAATACCTGCCAGCGACACCGCCGGGTATACAAGTAGCGCTTCATTACGGTCGCGGCGGCTGTCTGCTGTTTGAGCCCGGCCTGTTGGTGGGTCTCCAGCCGGTAGGTAAAAGGATCTAGCCAGCGTAGCTGCCCATTGCGATGCAGCAATGCCAGGGCTTGATCCCCTTCGCGAAACTGCTTGCGAACATCGTTAATGTGGCCTTCTGCTGGGATTTGACGAACCAGTTGAAAAGCAGCTTTTTGTAGCTGCTGGGCTTTTTGTTCAAAGAAGTGCCAGCGCTGCTTGTCTTCTGGCGCGAGCAGGCCAGTTGGCTCACTGACCAGAGACAGTGCCTGAGCTGGCTTTCCGTCGCGCCCCCCGCGACCGACTTCTTGCACATACTCTGCAATCAGGCTGGGCACTTCGTAGTGAGCGACAAACCGACAGTCAGATTTGTTAATGCCCATGCCAAATGCCGAAGTACACACAACAAACTGACAGTCGCCGTCAATCCACTGCGCTTCTATCCGGCGACGCTGAGGCGCTCCCAGTCCGCCGTGGTAAGCCTTGACCGAATATCCTTGGCTGGCAAACCACTGGGCCAATGCCTCAGTCCCCCGACGAGTGCGAGCATAGATCAGCCCCGCCTGTTTGCCCTGACGCTGAATGAAGTTGAGCAGGGCACGCTTACGGCCTCTGGGAGTCCACACCGTTTGCACAGACAGATGCAAATTGCTGCGATAGGGGTT
>JBBSNR010000285.1:0-4448 GCA_038260635.1 Phormidesmidales cyanobacterium | reverse complement strand
CCAGTCAGTCGTCTAAAACTCACCGGGCACAATTTCGGTAACGACCTCTCCAGACTCGCCCCCGGTCACCACGACGGTACCCTGTTCAATATTGCCGTTAGCTTTGGAGCCAGTCATCGATATTTCTGGGTTAGCGGCTTGCTGGTAGCGCACGTTGCCCTCAGCTTCTATGTTCTGGGTGGCGGTTTGCCAGGTTACCCGGTCTGCGGCCAGGCGAGCATCGTTCTTTTCGCCATTGGCGCGCACGTTGCCAACCAGATAGATTATTTTTTTGGCCAAATCCAAACTGGCCTGACTCGCTGAGGCGGTAATTTTACGCTCTGGCTGATTGATATTGACGGGCCGATCGAGCTGTACGGTTTGAGCGTCTACATCCCACACGGCGATTTCACTGTCGATTTTGAGCGGCTGGCTGAGCAAGTCTAGCTGCACTGCCTGAGTGAGGGTGACAATGTTTTCGGCCAGCTGCACCTGACCGGTATTGCCGCTCAGGCGATCGCTCACCGTCTTATAGTCTTTACTCTGATACTGCTCAACTTTCAGCGGCTGATTCGCCTCGATTACTTTCTGCTCGGTAAACCAGGTCAGCTGGTCAGAGGCAAAGGTTAACCAGGGAGCGGCTTTGCTTTTGGCTAAGACATCGCCAGTTAGCTCCACTTTGTTTTCTTTGTTAGAGACCTGCATGACCTGGGCTTTCGCCTCTATCTGAGGATTAAATCCAGTCACGGGAGCACTGGCTGGAGCGGGTTCTGCCGCTTCACCGGCCACGTCAGTCGATGGATCGTCTGCAAAACGATCTTCAAAGTCGCCCATGATCAGCAGATCTCTCTGAGGCTGCCACTTGAGCTTTTCGCCCTTCATCGTCAGCTCATTTTCAGGGCTGTTAGCCACCAAATTGCCGCGCAAAAACAGGGTTTCGCCATTTTGCCGAACCTCTCCCCGATCAGCAGTGACCGTGTAGATTGTTTTGCCCGCCTGAAAAAATTCGCCGTCTAGCCCCGTCAGCTCGGCACTCTGTTTGTCAGGACTGTAGGTTACAGACTTAGCCTTGAGTCGCCAGAGCAAATTGCCATCCTCATCAGGCTGCTCCAGGGTCACAGTTTGTAGGGTCAGCTCAGCATCAATCTGCTCGCCCGGCTCGCGATCTGCCAGATTGCCGCCCGAAGTGCAGGTGCGCACTGCCACGGCCAATACTACGATCACAGCTGCGATCGCAGTCCATCGATACCACCGACTTCTCAATGCTCCTCAACTCTCCTTAGCAAAAGGTCTAGTAGGTACTATCTTTTCACAGCGACGGGCCTGCACTACCTGAGGCTTAAAAGCAACTTAAGGGTGAGTCTCCGCTTCATCCAAGACCGATATGCTGGAGAGCGGGCGATAAGTATAGTGCTGGGTATTGCCGGTGCTCCGAGAGTTTTTACGAATGTCGTCTTTGATCCCGTCTAGATCAATGTAGCGATCCGAGACATTGATCAAGCTATCGCTAGTCATAGAACGCAGGCTCACCACTTCAATGCGCACCCCTCTGTAGCTAGCCGCATCAACTGCGTAGGCCAAATCGCCATCGCCACTGACTAAAACCGCCGTGTCATAGCTGTCCACTAGCGCCATCATGTCCACCGCGATTTCCACGTCTAAGTTAGCCTTCTTAGAGCCATCTGGCAGCTGCACCAGGTCTTTGGCAATCACCCGATAGCCGTTGCGGCGCATCCAGAGGAGAAACCCCTGCTGCTTTTCATTGGCACGGTCCACGCCGGTATAAAAGAATGCCCTGAACAGCCGCGAACCCGCAGTCAGTCGACACAGCAGCTTGGTATAGTCAATTTCAATCCCCAGCTGCAAGGCAGCGTAAAACAGGTTTGATCCGTCTATAAAAATGGCGACCCGGCCCCGATTTTCCAATACCTGCTCAGGTGTAAAGACAGAATCATGGCCCAGAATTTGATGGCTGTTTAACATATTTTCTCGATTGAAAGAGTGCGGATTTTCTATGGATGACCTTTGGTTTTTAACGTGATGTCTCTAAGACGCTGTGCCTCTTCTATGATGACTCCATACTCTATATGATCTATATGAGGAGTCAAAGCGGTCAAGACAGTGAGTATCTAAGGGCTAATAAAGAACTAATATCTCAACGGCGGGGCTGACTACACCTATCGTATCTGCCAGATTGCCCAAATTCTGGCCTGTTAGTGAAGCATCGAGTTTAGCAGGGGTTGCTTAGCCGCTGGGGCTCTGTAGCTGGGCTACGTAACCATTGCTATGGGCTAGCTAGCTATCGTGACTGAACCTGCTAACTAAGCGATCAGATTCAACTGACGGTGTTGAGTCAACGGGTTGAGCCAGGTAGAGCGTTTAACTGAAATTAGCTGGATTGAAAAGTAGCCTGAGCAAAGAGTATGGTGAAGCCCAACAAGTTACCTCTGCCCCAAAATGTAGGACTAAAACCTGATCTAGGAAGGCTGTGAAACAGAAGAAGGCCGCGCTTAACCTCCGAATCTGTCTCGCCTAAACACCAATTTCACCTGAAATACCAACTGAAAATATCTAGATAAAAGTCCTGCCCGAACGTTCATAGCAATTGATATCAGAGAAATCTAGGTATATTTCACCATCATACAGTAAAGGATTTTGACTGCGGGGCACATCGGCATAACTTAATTTCTTCTCAAGGAATGAAAGCAGCAGTGCTTTCATTGGTCTCAGCGGAAGTGAACGCCGGATTCATTCATGGCTTTGCCCTTCTACCAAAATGTATAGATCTTCAAAGATGTCTCAAAAGATATTTCGCGGAATTTGCTGAAGCTATACAGTTGGCTTTTGAAAGCAATGGCGCTTTGTTTGCGGGCAGTTTTCTAGTAAATCGTTGGGTTTGAATAATGCGTTCTACACTGATGAGGCGACCAATGTAATCGCTAATGGCGAAAAAACCCTTTAGAAAAAGACTCTCTAGAAATAGAAACCGCCGAGTCTATCCATAGAGCATTTTCAATTTAAGCGTTTTACTCAATTGAAAATACAGCTGTAAGATGTCACTGAGCGCTATAGCCTATCGGCGGTTCGAGGTGATATCTAGGCAGGCGATCGCAGCAGCTACAAGCTATATCAATGGCGATCAGCGCTAGAGATGGCTCTGCTACCGTGGCAAGCCTGTTCATATTTTGTTACAAATAAGAGTGCACTTCTCAAGTAGGTATTTACCTAGAGCATGTTAAGCGGTTTGCTAGGTTCCAAATCCCCTTCCAAGGACTTCGGCGAAAACATGCTGAACTCCGTTGCTCGTCAGGCTATCCAACAGCTGTTTACCCGCAGCGAGTCTGTCGACGTTTCGATTCGCTGCTCGCCGTCTAGCAAAATTTTGCAGGGAGCGGTAGATAGTTTTCAGATGAAGGGGCGCGGCTTAATCATCCGCAAAATGTTTGAAGCAGCGGAGATGGAGTTCGAGACAGATGCGGTCTCTTTGGATGTGGCCGGGCTGATGGGCGGCAAGATTCGTCTAAAGCAGGCGACCCACGCGATCGCCACCGTCACCATGACCGAAAAAGGCATCAACCAGGCGTTTAAGGCTGACTTGGTGGAAAAGCATTTGCAAAATGTAGACAGTGAAGCCGTTACGGACCTATCTGGCGGCGAGCCCGTGTCCTTTAGAGATATTCATATCGTCCTATTGCCCGACCGTCGGGTGAAAATTTCGGCCATGACCGACCTGCCTAATCGTGAAGATGTGCCCATCAGCCTGTCGGCGGGGATTAGCGTTGAGCGGCGGCGACGGGTCATCTTTACCGAGACGCAGTTTGATCCTACTGAGGTGCCAGAGGACATGTGCTGGCTTTCTGAAGCTTTGATGCCAGGCTTTGTTGGTGTGCTCAATAAAATGGTGGATTTAGAGCGATTTGATTTGGATGGCGTTTCTCTGCGGATAAATCGCTTAGAAGTAGAGGGTAAGCAGCTGTTGTTCAACGGCTATGCAGAGATTGAGCACTTCCCAGGCATGTAGCTATGGCTGTACGCTACTGAGCAGATGGTCGTCCGGCTGCTGCTAGCCGCGATTGGTGCAGGCCTTGTACGCTGGGGTGCAATTTTTGATGGCGCTGATTGATCTATTTCGCTCCGGTGGGGTGGTCATGTGGCCGCTGCTGGGGTTTTCGCTACTGGCTACAGCTTTGGTGTTTGAGCGCGGGCTGTTTTGGCTACAGCTCCACCACCAGCAAGATCAGTTTATCCAGCAGGTGCTAAATCTCTACAGCACTCAGCCTCAGGCTGCTATAGATAGCTTGCGTAAGCAGACGCAGTTCCCCATTGCGCGAATTTTTTTGGCGGCGCTAACGCTAGACCAGGGCACCCCAGAAGATTTTCGGCTGGCGCTTGAGAGTGCAGCTCAAGGAGAACTGCCGCTGCTCAAGCGCTTTAACACAGTGTTTGAAACAATCATTGGCGTAGCCCCT
>JBBSNR010000284.1:0-4454 GCA_038260635.1 Phormidesmidales cyanobacterium | reverse complement strand
GCGAATAATGCGGATCTAAGAGAGTTTTCTACCCAAAACGCTGCCTGCTTCCAAACACAGTACTCCCAGAGTGGCTGTGCAAAACCAATAGAGAAGCGTTGTGAACAAATGGCGATCGCTCAGCAGCGTCTCTGCATCCAGTTCATAGGTTGAGAATGTCGTGTAAGCACCGAAAAAGCCGACAGTCATCATCAGCCGTAGTTCAGGAGAGAGCTGAGTTTTGCACAGAAGCCAGGTCGCGAAAAACCCCATACCAAAGGCTCCTGTCAAATTAACGAAAAACGTACCGAGAAAGGCGGTACCCAACCACTCACCGATGCCAAGCGTGAAGTAGTAGCGGAGTAGGGAGCCGGCGATCGCTCCTAAGCCAATAGCCAGCGCCCCGCGCAGATTGCCTGCTCTCATAGCAACCACCGAGCCGTGACAATCCCAATCTCTAAGCAAAGCGCCCCGCCGATTGCACTGCCAGCCCAATAGCCAAGCGCGTGGATTTTGCTGTGCGATCGCGCCAGACTAGCCGTATCTAATGCATAGGTCGAAAAAGTTGTATACGAGCCTAAGAACCCTGTTGTCAGCAGCAGGTGCAGCTCGGGCGACATGAGCTGAGCCAGGGCCAGCGTTGTAACAAAGCCAATCAGCAGCGTACCCGATAGGTTAATGATGAAGGTGCCGTAGGGAAATCCGGCCCCTAGCCAACGAGCGCACAGCACCGTCAAATAATAGCGGCTGAGCGCACCTGGGATTGCGCCTGTAGCGATCGCCAAAGGGGCCACTAATTTTGGACTCAGGTGCAATATCTCCAAAGCCTTACCTCATTTTCATCTTTAGATCTGTTTTACACAAGCCCTATGGAGCGCCAAAGCCGCCGCCGCCGGGGGTTTCGACAATAAAAACGTCGCCTGTTTTCATTTCGACTGTGGCGGTGCTGCCTAGATCTTCGCAGCTGCCGTCACATCGTTGAATCCAGTTGTGACCGGTGGTGCCTGCTTTGCCACCCGCCTGACCAAAAGGGGGAACGCGCCGATGACTTGAGAGAATGGCTGCCGTCATCGGTTCAGTGAAGCGCAGCCGCCGAATGACGCCGTGTCCGCCCCGGTGATGGCCTGCGCCGCCGCTGTTGGGACGGATAGAGAAGCTTTCTAAGAGCACGGGAAACCGCCATTCGAGCACTTCTGGATCGGTAAGGTGAGAATTGGTCATGTGGGTTTGGACGGCGTCTGTGCCGTCAAAGTCGGGACCCGCTCCGGAGCCGCCGCAGATAGTTTCGTAGTACTGATAGCGCTGATTGCCGAAAGTGAAGTTGTTCATGGTGCCCTGAGCGGCTGCCAGCACGCCTAAAGCACCGTACAAAGTATCGACAATCGCCTGAGAGGTTTCTACATTGCCCGCGACAACGGCTGCCGGGTATTCGGGATTGAGCAAGCAGCCGGGCGGGATGACAATGTTTAGGGGTTTAAGGCAGCCCGCATTGAGCGGAATGTCATCGTCTACCAGGGTTCTAAACACGTAGAGGACGGCTGCTTTGCAGATGGCTGCTGGAGCGTTAAAGTTGTTGTTGAGCTGGGGGGATGTGCCGGAAAAGTCGATGGTGGCGCTGCGGTCTTCTTTATGAATCTGAATGGCGACTTGGATGCGATCGCCGCTGTCCATCTCATAGGTAAAGCTGCCGTCGCTAAGCCTGTCAATCGCCCGCCGCACTGCCGCTTCAGCATTGTCTTGCACATAGCCCATGTAGGCTTGAACAGTCTCTAGCCCATACTGCGCCAGCATTCGCCGCAGCTCTTGCAAGCCTTTCTCGTTGGCCGCAATCTGCGCTTGTAAATCGGCAATATTTTGGGTCGGATTGCGGGCCGGATAGTCTCCCGCCGTCAGCGCCTGCCGCAGCGCATCCTCCCGAAATTGACCCGCCTCAATCAGTTTAAAATTATCGAACAGGACGCCTTCCTGCTCTACCGACGTACTATCAGACGGCATAGATCCTGGCGTGATTCCACCAATGTCGGCATGGTGCCCGCGCGAGGCGAGGTAGAAGATCACATTGCTCCCTGCTTCAAACACAGGCGTGATCGCGGTTATATCTGGCAGGTGCGTGCCGCCGTGGTAGGGATTGTTCAGAATGTAGACGTCTCCAGGCTGAAGAGATTTGCCGTGGCTGTCTATCAGCGATCTGACGCTTTCGCTCATGGAGCCCAAATGAACAGGAATGTGGGGTGCATTGGCAACAAGCTGCCCGTCCTGATCAAAGATAGCGCAGGAGAAATCGAGCCGTTCTTTGATATTCACTGAGTAGCTGGTGTTTTGTAGCGTGGTGCCCATCTGTTCGGCAATCGAGCGAAACAGATTGTTGAAAATTTCCAGCATGACCGGGTCGGCGGCTTCGGTGCTGATATTCTTACTTTCTACGGTTTCTGCTGAAGTTTGATAGGTAAGGATGAGATAGTTGCGATCGCTCACCTCAACTCGCCAGTCCGGTTCAACTACATTAGTTCCGGTTGCTTCAACAATCAGCGCCGGACCCAAAACAGTATCTCCTGGCTGCAAGTCTTGGCGCAGATAAACCGGGGACTCATGCCAGGCATCTGCCGTATAAATTTGTACCTGGCTGACCGGCTGAGGGGCATCTGCCAACTGCCGCTTTAGCTGAGGTTCATCTGCCTGCTGAGTCTGAGCCACCAGCTCAATCGAAATGGCCTCAGCTATCAGGGTTTTGCCTTCGGCTACAAAGCCATAGCGCTGCTGATGACGCGCTTCAAACTGTTGGTGCATCTGGTCAGCGGGGGCAAAATCGACTAGCAGCGACGAGTCGGTTCCGTCGTATTTCAGGTGCACCCGCCGCCGAGTTTCTACGTCAGTGGGTTGAACTGACTGCTGCTCCAGTTCGGATTCTGCGTCTGCAATCAGCTCAGCAAAGCGAGGCGTCAGGTCTAGCTCAGCCGTCAGCGGTTCCTCTAATGAGCCTTCTCTCAACACTCGCAATTCAGCCAGGCCAATCCCGTAGGCAGAGAGCACTCCCGCATAGGGATGGATCAAAATTCGCTTCATGCCCAGCGCCGCCGCAATTAGGCAGGCGTGCTGCCCGCCTGCGCCGCCAAAGCAACAAAGCGCGTACTGAGAAACGTCATAGCCCTTCTGCAAAGAGATTTGCTTAATCGCGCTGGCCATTTTTTCAACTGCAATACTGAGAAATCCGTCAGCCACAGCCACCACACTGCGACCATCACCAATCTCAGCCGTTAGCTGTTCAAACTTATCGGCAACAACTTGTTGATCTAGCGGCGCATCTGCGTTTGGGCCGAAGACCCGAGGAAAGAAATTGGGCTGAAGTTTACCCACCTGCACATTGCAATCTGTTACCGTTAGCGGCCCGCCCCGCCCATAGCTAGCCGGGCCTGGGTTAGCCCCCGCAGAAGCTGGCCCCACCCGATAGCGGCTACCGTCGTACTGCACAATCGAGCCACCGCCCGCTGCCACGGTATTGATCGCCATCATCGGCGTGCGCAGCCGCACCCCGGCTACTTCTGCCTCAAAAGTACGCTCATACTCACCGGCATAGTGAGCGACATCTGTTGAGGTGCCGCCCATATCAAAGCTAATAATTTTCTCGAACCCGGCCAGCTCGCTAGTTTTGACGGCACCTACAATGCCGCCCGCTGGCCCTGAAAGAATGCTGTCCTTACCCTGAAAGAACCGAGCGTCGCTCAGCCCCCCATTAGACTGCATAAACATCAGCGGCGGAGAGAGATTAGTGATCTCTTCTGAACCTGAAATTTGGCTGGTCACCTGATCGACATATCGTCGCAAAATCGGTGAGAGGTAGGCATCTACAACGGTCGTATCGCCCCGGCTCACCAGCTTCATCAGCGGGCTCACCTGATGGGAAACAGACACCTGGGTAAAGCCAGTCTGCTGGGCTATGTTGGCCAGAGCTTGCTCATGCTGAGGGTAGCGATAACCGTGTATGAGAGCGATCGCACAGCTCCGAATCCCGGTATCGTAAGCTGCTTGCAGCTGGTGTCGGGCAGCTTCTATTTGCAGCGGCATTAATACCTCACCCTGCGCGTTGATTCTCTCTTCAATCTCCACCACACATTCGTAGAGCATTTGCGGCAGCACAATCTGGCGGGCGAATATATCGGGCCGGTTTTGATAGCCAATTTTGAGCGCGTCGCCAAAGCCCTGGGTGATGACGAGGAGAGTGCGATCGCCCTGATGCTCCAGCAGCGCATTGGTGGCGACTGTTGTTCCCATCTTAATGCCAGCAATCCGCTCGGCTGGAATTGGGTCAGATGCGCTCAGTCCCAGACAGTCGCGAATCCCCTGAACGGGAGCATCTGAATACTGCTCAGGATTTTCTGACAGCAGCTTACGCACGATAATCTCGCCATCGGGCCGCTTGGCCACCACATCAGTAAAGGTGCCTCCCCGATCAATCCAAAACTGCCACTGCCCATCAG
>JBBSNR010000283.1:0-4492 GCA_038260635.1 Phormidesmidales cyanobacterium | reverse complement strand
GAAGAATCTACCGAGGTCACCGCAGCCGCCGAAGCCGAGGTCATTGAAAAAGTTAATAGCGGCGCGGGCACAGGCGCTACTACAGCCATGTCAGCCGATCCAGAATCAGCCGCCGCTGTAAATGCTGAACCGACGACGCGCGAAACAGCATAGCCTCTCACCATGCTAGGGCTCAGTATGCTCATCCAGCACTTTTAGGCAGGTCCAAATCATGCCGATAGTGACGGCGGGTAGTTCTAGCTGCGGGGTCAAGCCGGTAGAGTTGATTACTTCAAATAGCTTGATTGCGGTGGGATTTTTTTGCGCGAGCTTGCGGCCTAGTTCAGGCCCGGTAAAGGATGCTTTTTCGCCCCATAGCAGCGTCGTCGGGACCGTGAGTTGACCGATATAGTCCGCCAGGTCAAAGCAGAGGTCACCGCGCACGAATGAGAGAGCGGTGTATTCGGCGTTGGGCTGCTGAGCAGAGTGCAGGTAGGCTTGGACGATGTCGTCTGAGATACGGCTAGGGTCTGCAAACTGACGGTTTTTGAGGAAGTTTTCGATGCCGAAACGGGTGGCGATCGCCCCGCCATACAGCAGCTTATCTAAAACCGGCGTACTCACAATCTGCGCAAACGGGCTGCGGGTATAGTCATTGCCAAAGTCAGAGAGGCCAGCAGGCGTCATCAGCACCAGAGATTTGAAAAGGTCGGGAGAAGCGATCGCGATCCTCACCACAAAAGCCGCCGTCAGTGCCGAAGCCACCACCGTGACTGGCCCCTCACAGGTGGCCCGAATGAATTCGGGTATGCTCGTGAGATAGTCGCTAATGGTGTAGTCTCGCTCAAGGTGCGCCGACTCTCCCCAGCCAATCAGATCGGGCGCTAGCACGCGGTACTCTCCCGCAAAAGCAGGGAATACCTTTGACCATTCAAACGCAGAAGATCCGCCCCCAAAGCCGTGCAAAAAGACTAGCGTTTCTCGCTGATCGACCGGCAAATTTACCGGATATTCGGGCAGAGCCGGGATGTAGTAAACCATCCGGCCTAGCTTTGTCATCACGCTTTTTTGATCGACAAAAGGAATTTTGAGCATAGCGGCTGCCAGTAGCTGTCTAGCTTTGATCGTATAAGACAGACGGGAGAAGAGAGTATAGCTGTAGGGAGATCTCTCTATACTCAAACAAAGCGCTTGGCGAGGCTCAACCCAGACAGGCGCTCAGGCATAGCAGCGCTCCAGACATTCTTTCATCACCTCATCGTGATTGAAGGCCAGCGGCATGGTCAGGGCCGTTTTTACTTCAAACCAGCGAGCTTCAACGACTTCGCCCTGAGAGACCTGCGGAGTTAGCTGAGGCAGGTCGGCTCCGCCTAGATGAAACATCAGCGCGTATTTGAGAGTGACGTTCTGTCGGCGCAGCGGCGTACTGTAAACCTCATAAGGGTGGTCAAGATTGCCTTCAAAGCGAAAGTCTTTAACCAGCTGAGGAATGTCGAGGCCGAGTTCTTCCCACACTTCGCGGTAGACGGCTTGAGTAGCAGTTTCGTCATAGTCGAGATAGCCGCCGGGCAGTCCCCATAGGCCGACGCCTTCGGGCAAGTCAGTGCCGCGCAGCCCTAAAGGGACGTACTTGATGCCTTTACTGACAAAAAAGAGAACAGGCAAAACGGTCACGCTGCGGCTGATCCAGATCTCTGCGCCGTCAACGTTGACACAGCGGTTGGGCGTACTTTTAAATTTCACGGTTTGAGTTTTATAAATAAAGGTCGAACGGGCAAGCAAAAACTAACGCCTCTCTAAAAGCATAGGGGACGCTCCGAAGAACGCCCCCTATCATCGTTTTTGGGCTGTCAGTCAGTTGCCCAACCACCGTAGCTGCTAAAGCATTTAAGACCGCGATGACTTAAGCGGCGACTTTGGCAGCCTCATAGGTGGGAAAGTCTGTATACCCTTCCGCGTCAAAGGAGTACCAAATAGCCTGCTCGGGGTCGGGGTTTAGCGGCCAATTGTTTTCAAAGCGGGCAACCAGATCAGGGTTGCTGATGTAAGGGCGACCGAAAGCGATTAGGTCGGCGTCACCAGAGGCGATCGCCTGCTCAGCCATCTCCCGGTCATAGCCACAGTTGCCAATCAGAGCCCCGTCATACACCTGCCGAAATTCAGCCAACGTCATCGGGTCGCCCAGCTCATGAAAGCCAAACGCTAAGCCATCCATCACATGCAGATAGCCCAGATTGTATTGATTCAGCTGCTGCGCGACGTAGGTAAATGTCTCCCGGTAATCGGGTGAACCCATATCGTTAAAATTGCCGTTGGGGGCAAGTCTCACGCCTACTCTACCGGCAGGCCATACCGTGAGAATAGCCTCAACGATTTCCTGTAGAAACCGATATCGATTTTCAACGCTGCCGCCATACCGATCAGTCCGCTGATTGGTCTTGGACTGCAAAAACTCATCGATCAAATAGCCATTCGCAGCATGAATTTCGACGCCGTCAAAGCCCGCATTTTTCGCGTTTTCAGCCGCCTGGCGATAGTCTTCTACCACCTGAGGAATTTCTTCAGTAGCTAAGGCTCGGGGCACTTCGTAGGGTTGACTGCCACCAGGCGTATGCGCCTCAGAGCCTTCAATCTTAATTGCCGAGGGCGCAACCGGTAGCTGACCGTTTTCTTGAAAACTGCTGTGAGAGGCTCTGCCGGTATGCCACAGCTGCAAGAAAAAGGGCGTCCCTTTCGCATGGACTGCATCTACCACCGGCTTCCAGGCTGCCGTTTGCGCTGCGGTGTATATACCAGGAGAGTGCTGCCAGCCATTGCCCTGAAGAGAAGGCGCAGTCCCTTCGGCAATGAGCAGGCCAGCCCCTGCCCGCTGAGCGTAATACTCTGCCATCAGCGCATTGGGTGTTCTCTCCGCGCCAGCACGAGCCCGAGTCAGCGGTGCCATCGCCACGCGGTTTTTCAAGGAGAGATCTTTGAGATTAAAAGAACTCAGAAGATGAGGAACGTTTGTTTTAGAAGTCATAGTGAAATGAAGAAAGTTAAATCAATAGTGAACGCCTGCGAGCAAATCCCTCTGGCGCTGAAAAATGGCGCTGACAAGTTTCGCTGGCGGGCGTTTGAGCGTTCTCCTAGCGGCAGAGCCTGATGGCAATGCCTAAAGGCACAAAAGGTAGCTACAGATCTTGCTTGGTCGGACGGATGATCATCTCGTTAATATCGACATCACCCGGCTGTTCGATGGCGTAGGTAATGGCCCGAGCGATCGCATCTGCGTCAATCGCAACGCCGTACATCTGGTCGGCATTTTTTGCACTCTCGTCGTGAGAGATGGTGCTAGTCAGCTCCGTGTCGACTGCACCAGGAGAAATATTAGTTGAGCGAATTTCACCATTGCCTTCTAGCCGGATGCCCTCAGAAATGGCCTTCACCGCAAACTTAGTCGCGCAGTAAACCACGCCTGACGGAAAGACCTGATGCCCTGCCACCGAGGAAAGATTGATAATATGGCCAGACTTCTGCTGTTTCATAATCGGCAGCACCGCCGCCACGCCGTACAGCACGCCTTTAATGTTGACATCGATCATCTTGTCCCATTCATCTACCTTCAGCGCCGCTAATGGCGATAGAGGCATCAGGCCAGCGTTGTTTACCAACACGTCTATTCGGTCGTAGGCTTGATGGGTCGCCTTAGCCAGCGCTTCGACCTGATCGCGGTCGGTCACGTCGGTCACCTGATATTTAGCGATGCCACCTGATTGGTTAATGTCATCGACCAGTTCTTTCAGCCGGTCTTCTCTTCTCGCGGCCAGCATGAGCTTAGCACCGCCTTTTGCTAACCGGCGTGCGGTCGCTTCACCCAGGCCGCTGCTAGCCCCGGTGATGATGACGACTTTGTTCTGTATCTCAGACATAAATAATCCTTTCTGCTGTGTGTACCGGCAGCCAGAGCGATCTGACTGCTGATTTGGCCGCCCATTTACTTTAAAACTGCGAATATCAAAGCTAGTAGACCGGTCGTCTACTAAAGAATCGTATGCTTCAATCAGCAATTTTAGATCTAACTAGCGGTAGATCTGTCTAAAACCTGCGCGAACAGCACTTTGACGAAAGTTTCCATCGGCGCTACAGATTTGGTCACTTTTGCCTGCAATATAGCGCCTTCCCAACCAGATAGCGTGAATTTGGCCAGATCTGCCCAGTTGCGGTCATCAGCAATTTCCCCGGCTTCGTAGGCGGCTTTCAGGCATTTGGCAAACTGCTGTTCCCAGTCGGAGAGGATTTGATTGAGGCGATCGCGAAACAGCTCATTTTGGGCCGATAGCTCCTGAGCCAGGTTCCCGATCAGGCACCCGTTAGCACACTGACAGGCTCGCATCTCAGCAATGCCCATCTCAAAATAGCTATTCAAGCGAGTCAGCGGAGAAGACCGCCCGTCTTCCAGCGTGGCTTGCAGTCTCTCACCGTACTTGAGAGCAAAATCCTCAATAATGGCCAGCCCAAAGTCTTCTTTACT
>JBBSNR010000282.1:0-4498 GCA_038260635.1 Phormidesmidales cyanobacterium | reverse complement strand
GAAGACCAGGTTTTATCCAGCAGTGCTTTGGCGTTAAAGACCTGATGGCTGTGCCGCAAGAACAGCTCCAACAGCGAATATTCCTTGGCGGTAAGCGCTACCAACTGCCTGCGATAGGTGACTTCACAGCTAACCGGATCGAGGCAGAGATCTCCCCAGGTTAAGATCGGGGCGGTTTCGGTCGCCTGCCTTCGCAGCAACACTCGAATTCGCGCTAGCAGTTCAGCAATGTCGAAGGGTTTGACAACATAGTCATCGGCCCCGGCTTCGAGCCCCTTAATTTTGTCGGTTTGGTCGTCCTTGGCGGTGAGCAGCAAAATAGGGACGCCATAGCCCTGCGCGCGCAGCCGTTCGCAGAGGAGAATACCGCTGAGCTGTGGCAGCATCCAGTCTAAAACAATCAGGTCGTATTCAAAGGTAGAAGCATAGGCCCAGCCCGCCTCACCATCTCCTACCCGGTCAACGACATAGTTTTGAGAGTCTAGCTGAGCGCACAGGAGGGCAGCAAAGGCATCGTCATCGTCAATCAGGAGTACTCTCACATCAAATCTACACTCATAGTTTCCAATCCAACAGCTTGGCGATCTCACTGGCTAGCGCCAGCGGATTAAAGGGCTTGAGAATTACCCCCGCGACGCCTAGCTTTTGAAACAGCCGTTTTTCAGCAGTGCGGGTTTTGGCCGTTAGCAAAATGACTGGGATAGCGGTTGTCTTCGGATTGTTACCCAGTGCTTCAAAAGTAGCAATGCCGTCCAGTTCGGGCATCATCACATCGAGCAAAATCGCGTCTGGGTGATGAATTTCGGCCTGCCGGATGCCTTCTTTGCCCGAAGAAGCCGTAATGCTCTCCCAGCTCGCTTCTAACTTCAAGCTCAGGCTGACTACTTTCTGAATCGATTCTTCATCATCAACAATTAAAATTCGCTTGGATGGCTGCATAGCTTTACGGTGAGCGGGACGGCGAGTGAGACGGCAAGGGGGCAGAGGAAAGGGGAACAGTAAAACAAAAGCGGCTGCCAGCACCCACCTGACTCTCTACCCAGATCCGGCCACCGTGCTGTTCTACAATTTTGCGGCAGATAGCGAGCCCCAGGCCAGTGCCGCCTTTCTTGCGGGAGTCAGAAGAATCGACCTGCTGAAATCGCTCGAAGATACTGGTGAGCTTATGAGCAGGAATGCCCTGGCCGTCGTCTTGAACAGAGAAAAGCGCCAGGGTCGGCGGCGAGACCTGATGAGGGCGGCGCGGCACATCAGAAGGCTGTTTAGCGCGCGCTGGCTTAACGTAAGGACGAACGCTGAGATGAATTGCCTTGCCCGGTGTCGAAAACTTGATGGCGTTGCCCATCAGGTTGGTCAGCGTTTGCATAATATAGTCGGGGTCAGCCCAAATCGACAGCGGCACAGAGTCGGTGCGAATTTCGATATCGTGTTGCTGAGCGATCGCCTGCATCGCTTCAGCCGCTTCTGCCACCAGATCCACCACCTCACAGGTCTGCACGTCCATCGTCACTTCGCCCGATTCGATCCGCTGCAAGTCGAGCACGTTGTTTACCAGGCGCACCAGCCGGTCGGTATTTTCATCGGCGACCTCTAGCATCTGCTGACCGTCTTCATCGAGCTGGCCCAGCCGACCGGTTGCCATCAGCTTTAGAGAAGTATGGATAGAGGTGAGCGGCGTTCTCAGTTCGTGGCTGACCACCGCGATGAATTCATCTTTCATGCGTTCGATGGCTTTGCGATCGCTGATATCAGTCGTCAGTGCAAAAAATCCCCTCACGGTCGGCCCAGCCTCAGTCGCTTCGATATGGGGAATATAGGTGACGCTGACCGAATGCACCTGGCCATCTTGAAAAGTCATCTCATCTTCGTAGGTCGTCTGAGCGCCTGAGAGCACGGCCTCTACATAGGGCTGAATCGTTTGATAGTCGGCGCTGTCCATCACCGCCGCCAGTGACTGGCCATAGATATCGGCGGGAATGCGGCCCAGCCAATGTTCGTAAGCCTGATTGTTAAAGCGGTAGCGCTGCTGAGCATCGACATAGGCAATCAGCACGGGCAAGTTGTTAGTGACCAGCCGCAGCTGCTCCTCACTCTGCCGCAGCGCCGCACCGACCTGTTTGCGCTCTTGAATTTCTTGCTGGAGCGACTGGTTTGCCTGGGTGAGTTCGCTCGTCCGCAGCTTCACCCGGTCTTCTAAATATTCCATCAGCTGCCCTTGGGAGAGCGCAATGCTAATTTGTCCGGCGAGCTGCTGCATCAGCTCTACCTCAAATTCGCTCCACTGCCGGGGAGACTGGCACTGATGGGCAATCAGCAGCCCCCACAGGTCATTGCGCGAGGAGGCTTCGTCTGCTGGTGCCTTCAGCGGATGCACAATCGGCACGATCAGCTTGGCCTGAATGCCCCACTGCTCAATGAAATCGACCAGGCAGTCGGCCAGTCCTGAAGCCGAGGCATGAACATCGGCGATCGCCCGCACTCGCCCCTGAGCATAAAGCGCCTGATAGTCTTCTGGGAAGACCTCTTCAGGAAAAGGAATGCCCAAAATAGCGGGATAGGGAGGCATGACAGCCTCGCTAATAGCCTGACCGGTACCGTCGGCCAGCACCTGATAAATCAGCACCCGGTCGGCCTGGAGCAGCCGCTGCACCTCAACAACGGTCGTGTGCAAAATGTCTTTAAGCTGTAGCGACTGACGAATTTTTAGAGCGATCTCTGAAAATAGTTGATCTCGCTGATACTGCCGCTGTAGGAGAGTTTCAACGCCCTGCTCTTGCAGTACCTGTAGCAGACGAGTGCGGCCAATGACTCCGACCAGATGGCCTTGGTCATCTACTACGGGCAGCTGGTTGATCTGATGTTGATCAAAGCAGTTTAGTAACCGGTCAGTTTTGGTTAAATCTGAGTGAGAAACTGTGACTACCGGCTGAGTCATCACCTGAGCCAGCTTCATGCTAGGCCAGCTGATAGTTTGGCTTAGCGCCTGGATCAGGTCTTTGTAGGTGGCAATGCCGACAACCTGACCACGGTGCAACGCCAAAACATAGCTGGCCTCCGTAGCCGTAGCCATTTGGGCCAAAACTTCAGATAGCGCAGCTTGGCTGGAAGCGGTTACAGGATGGGTTTCCATAGCAGTACTGCCCGCAGAAAGCTCGGCAGCAGCTCTAGTCGGAAGCTCGGACGTCCGGTAATCGGCAGGCATCGGCGGCAGGCCCTGAAAGTGCGATGAGGTACTCCTAATCTATGAGCAGTTGGTTAAAGTCATGACGCAATTGTTTTTATTCTTTAAGCTTAAGATCGCTATGGTTAAGCAATCTTAAGCTGCTGGTAAAGGTCCAGATGCATTTTGGCTGAGGTTTGCCAGCTGTAGCGCTGAGCAACGGTAGATTTGTAGCTGAGGCGATGGGGCTGGGTGATGGAGAGCATTCCAGCAGCGATCGCGCCCACCTCTTCCGGATTCACCAAGCAGGCATCGGTCGCTGTCAAAAATTCGGTAAAGGGTGCTTGGTTGGCAGTTAGCACGGGGAGCCCTGAGGCGATCGCCTCCAACACCACCAATCCCCACCCTTCTTTGACCGACGGAAACACAAAAGCATCCGCCAGTCGATAGAGTGCAGACAGCATTTCATCGGGAACAACGCCCGGTAAGACTAAAGCATCTTTGAGGTCGGCGGCTTGAGCGATCGCCATGAACTGTTCTCGATAGTCTTGATAGTCAAACAGAGTTGCCCCGCCAGCGATCACCAGCTGAGCCTCAGGCTGTATGGCTCGAACTTGTTCAAACGCCTGTAGCAGTCGAATTGAGTTTTTGCGGGGCTCAATTCCACCCACCGTCAGGTAAACCGGCTGACCGGCAATGCCGTAAGCTTCAGCGACTGACGCTTCTCGTCCGTCGGGGTGGGGAGAGAAGCGATCGCTCACACCGTTAATTACCCGATGCGCCTCAATCCCATAGTCAGCTTTGAGTACTTTTTGCCACATATCGCTCACACACACACAGCGATCCGGCTGATAGATAGACTTCTCCTGACAGTCTTGCAAATAGGGACTGCGAAAACTCTCTATATGATGCACCGTCCGCACAAAATGGGGAATGTTGCCCTGCTCTCTCAGCAGCGCTAGCGCATTGGCACTCAGACAATCCTGAGCATGGTAAATGTCAAAAGGCTGCGAGAATTTTTCAAAAAAGAGAACAAATTCGCTAATGCGCTGTTTAATCAGACCGTCGATTTTCCCGTCATAAGCGTCGGCAGGAACTGCGCAGGTCTGAAAATTGATCGCGCGATGAAACCCCTGACCGTCCTTATCTAGCGCAAAAACGCAGGGCTGATGTCCCAGTTTATACAGAGCATCAGCTAGCTCTAAGGTATGCACAACGCTGCCACGCGGCTTGGTAGAGTAGGTCAGCAAAGCAATCCGGAGAGGCATCAAGAGGCGCTATGAGTCGAGGGAGGCTCTGGGATAAGGAAGAGCTTTTCCAACATATTAATGACAGTTT
>JBBSNR010000281.1:0-4499 GCA_038260635.1 Phormidesmidales cyanobacterium | reverse complement strand
CTGGCTGATCGCGGGGTCGGTGGCGCTGTGCTATCTGGCGCTGGCAGCTTTGCACCGGACCGGGGTGATTTTTGCCTGCAAGGTCAGAACCCGGCACCGCTTGGGGGGTGCAGCGGCAGCGCTGGCGATCGCGGCTTTTGGCAGTGGTCTGCTACCGGTGACGGTGATGGGAGCGATCGCAGGGATTGGGATTGTTCAGGTTGTGCTGGATGTCTGTCAGGAGCGGGGGGTTTGTGGGTGAAGAGGAAGCGGGAAAACAGGAGGCAGGAGGCAGGAGGCAGGAGGCAGGAGACTAGATGGCTTGCTGCATGGCTGGGCAGCGCTGTAGCGCTAGCGCTAGCGCCTCACGTTTGATCGGTTTGCTCAGGTAGTCATCCATCCCAGCCTCAAAGCAGCACTGGCGATCGCGGTGGGTGGTGTTGGCGGTCATCGCAATAATCCAGGTGTCTCTGTGCTGAGCCATCTGACGAATTTGGCGGGTGGTGGACATACCGTCTGCCCCCGGCATTCGCATATCCATCAAAATCACTTCGTAGCGCTGGCGCTGTAGGGCTGCGAGCGCTGCCGTCCCCGAGCTGACTACATCGGCCCGGTAGCCCAGCAGTTCTAGCAGCCGCAGCGCTACCCGCTGATTGGTGCGGTTGTCTTCGGCAATCAAAATATTCAGACAGGCGCGGCGATCGCTCTCTTCAGCAGCTATCCCTGTCGCCACTGCCGGTAGCCCTATCAAAGTAGCAGGACAAATAGTGCGCAGCGCCTGATATAGCGCAGCCTGCTTAATAGGTTTCCACAGCAGGGTAACCCTATCGAGAGGGTCGGGCGCAGTAGCCTTGAGCGTAGTCAGTAAAATGACCGGCAGCTGGTGGTTTCCAACCGCCCTACGCAGCGTAGAGAGTTTGCGAGAGAGATGGTCTGCCAGCATCACAGGCTCATAGCCCTGGCGCTGAGGGGCAACTACGGCCTCATCTAAAATGATGCCGTTCCAGCTAGTAGGGTGATTTTGCATCAGGTTCAGCGCCGCCGAGAGAGAGATCGCCCGCGTCAGGCTCACGCCCAAAGGCTGAAGCGCCCAGGTCAGCTGCTCACATCGAGTTTGGTTGGAGACAATTAGCAGCAGTTGAGCGCCATTGAGATTGGCCAAATAGTCCGGGATGGTCTGCCTACCTGCGGCCTGTTCGACCTGCACCGTAAAGTAAAAGGTGCTCCCTTCGCCGGAGCAGCTTCTCACCCACAGATCGCCGCCCAAGTATCTGCTCAAACGCTTGCTGATAGAAAGCCCTAAGCCGGTACCGCCATACTGGCGAGTGGTCGAGTCGCTGACCTGCTGAAAGGGTTCAAACAGCTGACTCAGCTGCTCATGGGGAATGCCAATACCGGTATCGCGGACAGCAAACCGAATTTCGTAGCGATCAGCAGACGGTGATTCTGAGCGCGGCGGCCCATCTGTCTTGATCGGCGATCGCCGCCTGAGCAGTCGCCGCCACGGAAACGGAGCCCTGGGCTGAGGTAGGGCAGTGGCCTGCACCTGAACTGAGATCTCCCCCGTCTCGGTAAACTTCACCGCGTTGCTGAGCAAGTTGAGTAAGATCTGCTGAAGCCTGACTGAGTCGCTTAAAATCACCACTGGGGTCGTCGGGGTGATGGAGTAAGCCAGCTCCAGCCCCTTTTCGGCAGCGCCAGGGGCAAGCATTTCTAGGCTGCGCTCAAGCGTATCGCTCAGGCGCACCGGATGTTTTTCGAGCACCAGCCGCCCCGACTCTATCTTAGAAAAATCTAAGATATCGTTAATCAAAGCCAGCAGGATCTGGCTACTGTTGTAAAGGGTTTCGGTAAATTCTCGCTGACGGCTGTCCAGGGGCGTTTCCTGGAGCATTTCTGACAGGTTGACAATGGCGTTAAGCGGCGTGCGGATTTCGTGACTGATCGTGCTGAGAAAGGCGGTGCGCACCTGTAAAAGCGCGCTGGACTGTAGCCGACCTAAGACCACGGCCCAGGCCACAATCATCAGAACGGCCATCAGCGGCGCAGCGATGGGCAGCAGATAGTCGTAGCGCAGCGCCATCGCGCAAATCGACAGCCAGCCGAGAGCGATCGCCCCGCCAGCGGTCAGCTGTAGCCACACTTCGCGCCGGTAGAGTAGCCCGCCCAGGAGCGACCCGCCGACTAGCAGCGCCAGGCTGACGGCCTTTTCTGGAACTGAGCGCAGCCAGCGCTGTCCGAGCAGATTGTCAATGACAGCGGCGTGCAGGTAGCCCCCCGGAACAGGAGCGCGGCTATCGAAGGGCGTGCGTAAATGCGCCCGACCAGTGGTGGCACCGTATCCGACCACGATAATTTTGCCCTGGAGGGAGCCGGGCGGAAATTCACCGTTGAGCACATCGATTAGGCTGAGGGTAGTCAGTTCGCTAGCAGGCCCTGGCCAGTTGATTTGCAGCTCGCTGAGGCTAGTCGGAATGCTGACCAGCTCTTTTTCTAAGCTGTAGACCTGAATGGCAGCAATGCCCAAAGCCGGGACATTTTCTACCGTGATTTCCTCCCAGCGAGTGAGCCCATCTGGATCGATTTTCACCCGCAGATGGCCAGTGGCGATCGCCGCTGCCTTCAGCGCTGGCACTGGCTCAATGGCTGCGCCCGTCGATCCCCAGGTCTGCCCAATGACGACCAGGCCGTGAGCAGCCATGGCCTGCGCGAACCGGGCATCAACGGCACCCTCGACTGCGGCTGCCCCTGCCGATGGGCTATCAGCGAACAGCAGATTGAAGACAACCGCGCTGGTTTCTTCCTGAGCCAGCAGCCGCAGCAGATTGGCGTAATAGTCGCGAGAAAGAGGAAATTCACCCAGCTGATGGAGTGTTTTATCGTCAACGCTGACCATCACTACCCGGCTGTCCCAGGCCACCGGGCCGCGCCACTGCATCAGCTGAGTGGTGGCTATATGCTCCACGGGCAGCCAGGTATTGAGCTTTAGCAGCAACACCACCAGCGCACTGACCATCAGCCCTGGCACCATCCGGCTCAGCCGCTTCAACTGCCTGAGCATCGGCATTATGGTACGACCAGCTCGTAGCTTTGCTCAGTGCCCAAAGGCGTGGTCACTACGGCTTGAATGCGGCGATTTTCAGCGGCTGAGCCGGACACCTCTATATCAAAATGGCCCCGGCGGTCGAGCAGTCGTGGCTGCTCAGCGATTTTCAGCAGATTGACTTCGTCTGTAGAGCCGACTATGCGGACTGCTGAACGGCCAGGAATAGGGCTCAGCGCCTCAATAAACAGAGTTGGATCATCTCGCAGCGGCTCGGGCGGGGTAGGGGGTTCACCAGGGACGATGGTGGTCTGCAAGTCGGCCCCTACCTGAACAGCCTGCCCTTGGGCGCGGGCGACTACTCTGCCCTCGTTGGTGGCAACGCCCGTTCGACCATCAAGCTGAATGCTCACCCCAAAGTCAGTGCCTCGAACACCGCTGACCCCAGCTGGGGTGTAAATTTCCAGGCGGGTGTCTGGATTAGTCAGAGGCCGTACCCGCAGCCGTACCTGCCCCCGCGTCACCAATAGCTCAGTAATTCGCCCACCGCTGCGGGTAATACTCAGGGCCTGGACTTGTAGCTGGCTGTTTTCAGCCATGGTGATAAACCCGGTTTGCAAATCGACCTCCAGCCGAGCTGAGGCACCGTTACCCGTGATTAGCGTATCGCCTACGTCGCTGAGGCGATCGCCCCGACTGGCCTGACGACGACTGCCATCTTGGGAAACCATCGTCACTGAGCCGCTGAGTTCGGTGATGGCCAGCCAGCGATCGCCGCGAATGGTCAAAGACTGACTGTCAGCATGAGCCACGCAGACGAGAAATTCTAAAGCGATCGCGATCAAAACCCACTTTCGAACATTGGCCATACGGTATGCACCAAAATTACCCAACCGCTGCGCTGACACTCACCACCCGTAAACCACACGGGTGCGGTATCCCTCGCGCTGCAATATCCGCCGAATTGTCTCGGCATCACTGCGGTTAGCAAAGCTCCCCACCTGAATATAAGACCCCGCCCGCGAACGGGCCACAAAGGCGTCTAGCACGCAGGCTCGGATAGCAGATAGCGTAGCAGCATCGGTACCCGCCACCACCACGCGATAGCGCCGGTCTGCCTGGCTGCCAATAACAATTACATCTCCTTGGGTCTCGGTGTTATAGCGCTGCGGCTCAGAAAAAAATTCACACGCGGCCTGACTCGGCTGAGCCATAAGCAGCCAGGCGATCGCGCCAACCGCCAGCCAGCCAACAGATTTGCCACAACATCCCTGCAAGCCAGTCACATCACATCACCCCATATGCCTACCCATCGCTCTCATTAGTCCAGATCTGACTACTAAATGTCAGTGATCTTCTACAGGGCTCCTACAAGTCTTCTACAGGGAGACCTATATGGCTCAATCAGCCTCAGCCAAACTAGCCACAATCTGTTCAGTGGATGAAGGGATAAACAGGCGAGCGCTGGTTAACCGAT
>JBBSNR010000280.1:0-4502 GCA_038260635.1 Phormidesmidales cyanobacterium | reverse complement strand
GCCGCGCTGACCGTTTTGATAGTCAAAGAAGATGCCGCCGACGCCTCTAGGCTCATCCCGGTGCTTGAGGTAAAAGTACTCGTCGCACCAGCGCTTAAAGCTCGGGTAGTATTTGGGATTATGGCGATCGCAAGCTGCCTTCAAGGTGCGGTGAAAATGCGCCACGTCTGCTTCTTCGGCGTAGTAAGGCGTGAGATCAATGCCGCCGCCAAACCACCATACTGGCCCGGCCTCAAAATAGCGGTAGTTGAGGTGCACAGTGGGCACATACGGGTTGCGCGGATGTAGCACCATAGAGGTGCCCGTCGCGTAGAACTGGTGGCCTTCTGCCTCGGGCCGCTTCACCAAAATAGCCGGCGGCAGCTTGTCGCCCCACACCTCAGAGAAGCCAACGCCGCCCTGCTCAAAAATATCGCCCTGCTTCATCACTCGCGATCTGCCGCCGCCGCCCTCAGGCCGCTTCCAGGCATCTTCTTGAAACTTGCCGGTGCCATCTACTGCTTCTAGTTTCTGGCAAATTCGGTCTTGCAATCCTTTAAAGGCGGCGCTGACTCGCTCACGGGAATCCTTGGGCGGCAGAGTGGGGGCAGGTTCTACAGATGCGTTGGGGCGAACAGCCTTAGCCGGAGAGAGGGTCATAGTGTCTCAATAACTGTCTAAAACGAGAACGGTCTAAAACGAGGGGAGCAGAAACGTTACTCCATTTAGTCAAACACGATTTGGCAGGCTTTATTGCATTTTTGAAACAGAGCGTGACAATCTGTGATAAATCGCTGGCTTCGATAAAGGGGGCGGTGTCTGCCCTGCTGACAGGGCTTTAGGGCGTAAAAACTCACCCTGAGTAGGAAGGTGTCCGGGGAAGCGATCGCCTAGACTAATAGGCGTCCTGCGTGCAAATGTTGTCTGACAATAGAGTGCTGACTTTACGACTGACTTCACGCTCAGACACTTTGCTTCAAAATGGCCCTCGTTTCAAAGCTTTCGCCATAATTTTATGATCATGTGGCTCCAGCAAAATCGGATTGGGTTCGCTCGCTGGCTGACTGGCACAAGAGATCAGCTGCAAGCTTGCCTATGCGCGTGGGCAGGCAGCTTCAAAGGCGAGGGTGCAAGGAAGCTAGATCCAGCTGGAGATGTCGACCGATGGCAGTGGCGATCGCATGGCCTATGGGACCAGGGCGTCACCCCCGACTGGCCGCTCGGCGACGTTTTAGAAAGCAACTACTGGGCAGCTAGCACCGCGCCTGCCGAGACGCTGTGGCAAATTGTGACCGATCTCGCCGATCTCGCCTCCTGGCATCCGCTGATTACCCGAACCAATGCGCCTATGGGACAGTGCGCCAAGCCCGGACTAATCTACAAAGCCTTTAGCCGCTACCTGCCTTTACCCACCCAGATTTTTGTAGAGCGCGTGCTGCCCGGTGAACTGCTGAGCGTTCGCCTGTTTCCGCTGCCAGGACTGCAAGAGCGAGTTACCTATCGGATTGTCTCTACCCTCTGCGGTACCTGCGTTCTGTACTCCGTTACGCTGAGCGGCTGGCTGTCGCCGCTAGCCTGGCCGATGGTTAAGCCGCACGCTACTCGCGTCGCCGCTGCCCTGGTTCAGGCCGCTGAGCAGGCCACCCTACAGCCCCCTTCGCGGCGGCGGCTCTATCGCCCCAACCCCAAAACAGACATTTTCTAACGGCTGCGTTTTGCAATTTGGCGCAAATCTTTCTGCGACAGGCCGCCAGATACTTCCGGTTGAGCGCTAGTATTTTTAAGCAAGCTAATTTCAGCCTAAGGCTCAACTTATCCTATTACGAGCCGTAGTCTTGACTCCAAAATGATCAAAACGCTCGATCCAGAATCAGTCTTAGAGGTGCTCAAGCCAGTCCAAGATCCAGAGCTACAGAAGAGCCTGGTGGCCCTCAATATGATTCGCAATGTCAAGGTAGACAGCGGCGATGTGAGCTTTACGCTGGTGCTCACAACTCCCGCCTGCCCGCTGCGCGAATTTATTGTAGAAGACTGTGAGAAGGCGGTGCGCACTCTGCCAGGCGTCGCCAATGTAGAGGTCGAGGTAACCGCCGAAATCCCTCAGCAAAAGCCGTTGCCTGATCGCACTGGCATTGCCGGCGTGAAAAATATTTTGGCCGTTACCAGCGGTAAGGGCGGCGTGGGTAAAAGTACCGTCGCCGTTAATATCGCAGTCGCGCTGGCCCAAACGGGGGCGGCGGTAGGGCTAATCGACGCAGATATTTACGGACCGAATGCACCGGCCATGATGGGGCTTAGTGAGGCCAATGTGACCGTGCGCGACCAGGACGGCGAGCAGGTGCTGGAGCCCGCCTTTAACCACGGCGTGAAAATGGTCTCTATGGGCTTTTTAATCGATAAAGACCAGCCGGTGGTGTGGCGCGGCCCGATGCTAAATGGGGTGATTCGTCAGTTTTTGTATCAGGTGCAGTGGGGCGAACTTGACTATCTCGTGGTCGATATGCCGCCGGGCACTGGAGACGCTCAGCTGACTTTGGCTCAGGCGGTGCCGATGGCGGGTGCGGTGATTGTGACGACGCCTCAAGCGGTGGCCCTATCAGATGCGCGGCGCGGCCTGAAGATGTTTGAACAACTGAATGTGCCGATTTTGGGCCTGGTAGAAAATATGAGCTACTTTGTGCCGCCAGATATGCCCGATAAGCGGTACGCCATTTTTGGCTCGGACGGGGGCGAAAAGGCGGCAGCAGAGCTAGGGGTGACGCTGCTAGGTAAGGTGCCTTTAGAGATGCCGGTGAGAGAAGGGGGCGATCGCGGCCTCCCTATCGTCTTGGCTGATCCTGAGTCAGCTTCTGCTAAGGCGCTGGTAGAGATTGCCAAACAAGCCGCTGCTAAAATTTCTGTGGCTGCGCTAACGTGAGTTTTTAGCTCGCTTTTTAGAATCTTTTTCTCAGAATCTTATAGATGACATGCCATGACCTCATATTCGTCCTATTCGCGGGTGCGAAAACGCTGGAAGAGCCTATACCAAGGCTGGCAGGGCGTCGATTGGCTGCTGTTTATGCTGCCAGTCGGCGTGACTATCTTTGCCAGTATTTTGATCAGCAGCACGCAAAAATACACGGGCGAATCAGGATTTGCGATTAACCATGCAGTGCTCGGCGGCATCGGCGCAATTTTGGCGCTGTGGATTGCGCGTGGCCGCTATGAGATGCTTTTGCAGTGGCGGTGGATTATCTATGCGGCGACTATTCTCTCGCTGGTTGCGGTGATGGTGGTCGGCACTGAGGGCTTGGGGGCGCAGCGCTGGATCACGATTTTTGGCTTCAATGTTCAGCCTTCAGAATTTGCCAAGTTAGGGGCAATTATCACCCTGGCTGCCACGCTCAAAGACCGCGATGCCTCAACGCTGTTTGGCATGGTCAAAGCGCTGGCGATTACGGCAGTGCCCTGGGCGCTGGTTTTTTTGCAGCCTGACTTAGGCACTTCGCTAGTCTTTGGCGCGATTACGATGGGGATGCTCTACTGGAGCGGCACTAACCCAGGCTGGCTGATTTTAATGATTTCGCCCCTGGTTTCGGCGATTTTATTCAATATTTGGGTGCCGGTTTGGATTGTCTGGGTAGTGCTGATGGGCATTGTGGCCTATCGCTCGCTGCCCTGGTGGTCAATCTATAGCGCCGTGGTTGCGGTGGTGATTAATTCGGTGTCGGGTAAGCTCGGAGACATCATGTGGCATGTGCTCAAAGACTACCAAAAAGACCGTCTTATCCTGTTTTTACATCCCGATAAAGATCCGCTGGGCGGTGGCTATCACCTGATTCAGTCGCGAATCGCGATCGGGGCCGGGGAGCTGTGGGGGCGAGGACTGTTTCACGGCACGCAAACCCAGCTGAGCTTTATTCCTGAGCAGCATACCGACTTTATTTTTTCGGCGGTGGGTGAAGAGCTTGGATTTATGGGCGGAATGTTTCTGCTGCTGGCCTTTTGGCTGATTTGCCTGCGCCTGGTGCTGATCGCCCAAAATGCGAAGGACAATTTTGGCTCTTTGCTAGCGATTGGGGTGCTCTCGATGATTGTTTTCCAGGCCATCCTCAATATTTGTATGACAATTGGCCTGGCCCCCATTACCGGGATTCCGCTGCCGTGGATGAGCTATGGGCGCTCGGCACTGCTGACCAATTTTATTGCGATCGGCATCGTGGAGTCGGTGGCGAACTATCGATTCAGGCTGAAGTTTTAAAGGCGACTGTTGGACATGATGTCTACAGGTCTTCTGGGCGGTGAGAACGCTCCATCCGGTGATTGAGTGACTCCCTCAAGTTTTGGGATGTGCTGCTTCTACATTGATTAATTCAGCAGTGCCAGCATTCACCTTGGCAAGGGACTGGTATAAGAATTGTAGAGATCAGTTGTGAAGAAATTGTGAAGTACGCCAGCATTAGCTAAGGTTTGGTGACTGCCTGACAGCATTTCTTAATGAAGCTTTATCAGACTGTGGGGGTCAGCTAGGAACCCTTCCGACG
>JBBSNR010000279.1:0-4504 GCA_038260635.1 Phormidesmidales cyanobacterium | reverse complement strand
CTGTTCAGACAGCTCTATAGCCAGCGGCAGATCGCGGCGGGCTATTTCACCCAAAGCCATCGGCGGGGCAAACCAGGTAGCGCCGCTGAAGCGCTGCCCGACGCCTTCTTCAATATCGGCGGCTACTAGCAGCGGATATTTCGCCAATAGCTGAAGCTGCTGTGTACGCACGCCTACTTCTGCCGCGCTGCCCCCTAGCAAAATCACGCCGCCCACGCCCAGCGCCAAATATTTTTTGAGATCGGCGTTAGTCGCCTCCCACTGCGGATACTCCACCTCATGATCAAAAAGATGGCCGGTGGTGCGCACCACCACCATTTGAGCCACTTGCTCAGCCAGGCTGAGGCGGTCTGGGCTAGGTAGACGAGACGCTAGCATCGAGACTCCTGCGCTATGGGCTTTCTGAGTCGTCCGACTCTTGAGCGTCTATCGAATCTCCAGCCTGACGCTCGGCGTTAATTTGGTTGAGCACATTGATCACGTTGCTAGCCAGGTCAAACGAGCGATCTTCTTTAAAGGTCACTTCAGGCGTGCGGCGCAGCTTCATTCGCTGACCGAGCTCATGGCGCACGTAGCCTTCAGCCGCTCTGAGCCCGGCCATGGTCTCGGCTTTGGCTTCATCGGTGCCATATATGCTGACAAATACTTTGGCGTGCTGCAAATCTCCAGCCACATCCACATCGGTAATGCTGACCATGCCTGCGCCGACGCGGTCATCTTTGATGCCATTGATCAGCATCTGGCTCACTTCGCGCTTGATAGAGGCTGACACCCGCGCAACTCGTCTGCTAGTAGCCATAGGGATTTGAGATAGTTAAAAGATTCGAGATAAAAAGAAAAGGGGAATTTGGAAAAAGGTTGCCTATGCAATACCGAGCATGGCTCTTAGGGTGAAGCTCAGGCCCACAAAAGCGGCGATCGCTGCGCCAATCAGTGGAATCGCCGTCACCGGTCGCTTCATCAGCGGAATCAAAGGCTCAATGGCGTTGTAGAAAATGCCAAAGGAAACCGAGATCAGATAGCGAGGATAGCGAGAAACATTGTCAAAAAATTCTTGCATAGTGCCAAACGGGTATCTTCAAAGTCTTCAAAGGCAAACTCATCTATTATCCTACCGCACTGCTCTGGGTCTTATGGGTGCTGCCTTGGGTGTGGTGACAGCAGATATGTAATACAGTTGATCTATGACTATCTCTCTATCTACTGCAACCAATGCTGAAGGCGCGATCGCAGCTAAGGCCCGCCCGTTCATTAAGTGGGCTGGCGGCAAGGCGCGGTTGATTGAGCAGTACAAACCCTTTTTGCCCAGCGAGTTTGATCGCTATCATGAGCCTTTTTTAGGCGGGGGGGCGCTGTTTTTTTATCTGGCACCGCAGCTCAGGCGTCAGGGCAAAAGTGCCTTTTTGAGCGACCTCAATCCGGAGCTGGTGAATGTATATCGGTGTGTGCGCAACCAGGTTGATGACTTGATAGCGCAGCTAGCGGTGTATCAGCGTAGTCATGGTGAGCAGCAGTATTATGCTGTGCGATCGCAGATCCCCACCGACCCAGTTCAGCGTGCCGCTCGCTTCATCTACCTGAACAAAACCTGCTACAACGGCCTCTATCGCGAAAATGCTAAAGGGCTGTTTAATGTGCCGATAGGCCGCTATCAAAATCCTAAAATTTGCACGCCCGATCTGCTGCACGCTGCCTCTGCTGCGCTACAAATCGCTGAGGTTTCAGAGCGTCCTTTTTCGTCTGTTTTGGACTGCGTTAGCGATCGCCGCGACTTTGTCTACTTCGATCCGCCGTACCATCCGCTCAGCAGCACCAGCAAATTTACCGCCTACAGCCGCTATCAGTTTGCCGCCGAGCAGCAGGGTGAGCTAAAGGCAGTCATTGCTCAGCTCGCCGCCCAGAAGGTGCAGGTACTCGCCTCCAACTCCGACTGCCCGTTCATTCGCGATCTGTACAGCGACACCCATATTTTTGATTTACAAACCATTACTGCCGCTCGCTCTATTAACTCCAAAGCCAGCAAGCGCGGCAAAATCACAGAGGTGTTGATTGTCGCCTGAGGCAGCGAGCAAGCCCAGTCTTCAAATTCCAACTTTCAAAATCCAGCATTTAAAGCAAAAAAGCCAAACAAAAACGAGGCGCATCCTTTCATTGCAGAATGCGCCTCACCTCAGCTAATTAATAGCTCTTATTCGCTAGCAGCTCACCTACTCGTCGTAGCTACCACCAATGCTGATTGGCGTGTTCAAGACATTGGCACCTGCCAAATCTACTTGATCTACGCTAGCACCGTCCAGACTGGTGTAAACCAGCGTTGACTCTGATAGGTCTGCATTTCTAATGACAGTATTGTTCAGCAGAGCGTTGGTCAAAAAGGCGTTGCTCAGGTCGGTATTAACCAAAGTTGCACCGGTCAGATCTGCGCCCTCTAAATTGGCGTAAGCTAGCGTTGCATCGGTGAGGTCAGCATCTCTTAAATCCACACCAATCAAATGCGCACCCGTAAGGTCGGCGTTGGTCAAATCGCAGGCATTGCAGATGCCAGTTTCGAGCAGCTGAGCAACATGCTCTGGATTCTCTGCCAGCGCAGGGGCCGGATCGATTGCGGCGGCTAGTCCTGTGATACCGATTGACAGCACCGCTGCATAAGCAACTGTCTCCGATAGCCTGGCGGCTGATTGAACAAATGACTGGGTTAATGATTGCATAACCCTCCTCCTTCTCTAACTTCCTCTTCTAATCAAAACAGCCTTATTCTCAAAGCGCTATTTTTTGAAGCCCGTTGTAATAGTGCTAAGTCTCTACAGTAGTGACGTAGATCTGAGCTTTGATTACTTCATTTAGTATAGCGCTTTAAGCGCAATGGAGTATCTGGCTAAAGGGAGGGATAACCCTACAGGTGAAGCCTTAAGTTGCTTTTAGTTTTGCTGTTTAGCTTTAGGAATGCTTTATAGTTTGACCCGTCTAACTGATAGCAAAATGGCCAAAAGTTCAGTTTCAAATTGTCGATACGATTTGAAACCTAATTGCGGGCCAAATTATGAGCCAGATTGCGAGCCGAATCATGGGCTAGATCGGTGTAAGCTATGGGCAATTACTGATTAGCCCTTTTACTGATTAGCCATCGGTGTTTGGTTCGCAGCAGCTATGGAAGCGCTTCTTCTGACGGTCTATTTTTTGGTTGTGCTCTATGTGCTTTATCAGATGGCGCTGTCTCTAGAGGACAGGTTAGAAGATAAGGTGATTATTCACCTGGATCAAGATTTTTTGGCAGAGCAAACCCAGGCCCAGCTCTCCACTCAGGCCGATGCTAGTCATATCGATGCGATCGCCGAACAGCAGGGATTTGATAATAGTAAGGCCACTCGCCCGGTGATTACGCTGGCTTTTGACCCGCACCGAGAGCTGCCGCTCGATTCGCCCCGGCTTGAGGCGCTAAGAGATATGGGGCTGGACGATGAGCAGATTCGCTCATCGCTGAAGAAAAAGATCGCTATTCAGGTTTCGCCGACCGGCAGACAGCCGCTGAGAGCGGTCTCTTATCTCTCGATTTTGGTGGTTAATGACACTGCCGATGCTCAGATTTACATTAACTGGGATCGCAGCTCGCTAGAGATGTTTGGCCAGGGCAACCGGGTTATTCGCGCTACGCCCAATATGCCGCTAGATCTGACTCAACCTCAGATTTTTAGCATGGTCAATCCGGGGCAGTCGATGGTCTCTGATGTGACGATTGAGAAAAATTACGTGCGCGATGCGGCTAGCAATCAGGTGAAGCTCGCGAGACCTTTGGTCGATTTAAAAGAGCGGGTGGAGCGATCGCAGCTCACTGATCCCACTTCCAGTCAAAAAAACATTCAGCCCCTCTACGGCCTCGATCTGATGATTGGCCTGAAGCGCACCACCGAGCCAGACAGCAGGTTAATCAACTTGCTAGTACCCTTTAGCTTCACCCTAGAAATAGAGGCCGACCAGATAGCGCTGCCTCCCCTGCGCTGGCTGCTGCATCACTTTGGTCGCCGCAATCGACCACTAGAGAGCTTACTTTGGGGCAGGCAGCAGCGGCAGCGACGATGAGCGGCCCGATGGCGATACACTAGAGCCTATAGAGCTGGCTCAGTGGTTGCGGAAATCAAAGGAGAGCGTCAAAACTCCGCTTAGATTTCTGAGGAAAGTCCGGGCTCCCCAAAAGCCAAACTTGCTGGGTAACGCCCAGTGCGGGTGACCGTGAGGAGAGTGCCACAGAAACATACCGCTAACGGGAAGGATGAAGTAGGAACGATGAATGATGAATTTAAGCCTGGCTTTGACTTCATACTTCTGACTTCATACTTTTGACTTCTACGAGTAAGGGTGCAAGGGTGCGGTAAGAGCGCACCGGCAGCATCGAGAGGTGCTGGCCAGTTAAACCCCGGTTGGGTGCAAGGCCAAAGGAGCGACGGTTGGCTTTTTACCGGCTCTGTCAAAGTGTGCCGCTAGAGGCGTCTGGCAACAGGCGTCCCAG
>JBBSNR010000278.1:0-4528 GCA_038260635.1 Phormidesmidales cyanobacterium | reverse complement strand
GGTTGACCGGGTCTCGAATGAGCCGCCCATGCCGGACGGTGTGGGGTTTGCCGAGGGAACGCTGCTGCCTGCAACTGATATCGCGCGGCTGCCGGGTGAGTTGGTTTGTTTGAGTGCGATCGCGCCTCCAAACGCCCAAGTCTCTGCCACGCTAGGCTCTCAAAATATTACGCTCACCCCTCAAACCAGCGTAGATCTGCCGCCCAACTCCTCAGTGCTTACCGCCCAGACCGCGCCTGTCGTCCTGAGCGCTACCGAGTACGCAGGCTGTCTCACGACTACCGAACCCGGCAGTGCGGGCAACCCTCGCTTCACACTTCAAGCCCAGGGACAAACCATTACCGCTGCCGCACCTGGGCAAGTGAGCGTTTTATCGCCGACAGATTTTCAAGTTGCCGAAGTGACCGCCGACGCCGGTGTAGCCCGCACTGGCCCAAGCACAGACTATTCGCGCATCACGCCTTTACCGAGAGGTACCCGCGCCGCCATCACCGGTCGGGATGGAGAGTGGCTGCGGCTGGACTACGGCGGCTGGATAAAAGCCAGTGAAACTCAAATAAGCAGTGCCTCGGTGCCGCCACACAGCATCATTCGCGGTATCAGCGCCCGGCAAACATCTGACTGGACCGATGTGATATTTCCCTTGCAAACACCTGTGCCAGTCTCCATTCGTCAAGACAGCCAATCGCTCACCCTGACGCTGCACAACACCACGCCTCAAACAGATACCATCTACTTCTCCAACGATCCGGTAGTGGAGCGAATGGACTTTAACTCGGTGCTTCCTGACAGCGCTGAGTATACGTTTCACTTCAAAGAATCCCAGCAGTGGGGCTATAAGCTGCACTACGAAGAAGGCTCTACCTTAGTGCTATCAATGCGCCATGCGCCCCCTCACAACGGACTGAGCGGCACTACTATTTTGATCGACCCCGGTCACGGTAGCGATCAGGATTTTGGCTCGCGTGGACCCACCGGCTACCCTGAAAAAGATGTGACCCTGATCGTGTCTAAATTGCTGCGCGAACAGTTGGAAGCTCGTGGTGCAACGGTGGTGATGACTCGCGAAGGCGATGATGATCTCTACCCTGCTGACCGGGTGGCAATGATCGATCAGATCGAGCCGACTCTATCTCTCAGCCTTCACTACAACGCCCTACCTGACGCGGGTGATGCCCTCGGCACAATGGGCGTGGGTACATTTTGGTATCATCCACAGGCTCACGATTTGGCCGCTTTCTTGCACGACTATCTAGTTGAAGAGTTGGGCCGCGAGTCGTACGGGGTGTACTGGAATAATCTGGCGCTGACTCGGCCTGCGGTTGCGCCTTCAGTGCTGCTAGAGCTAGGCTTCATGATCAATCCAGAAGAGTTTGAATGGATTGCCGATGAACAGTCTCAACAAGTGCTGGCTGAGACTTTGGCAGAAGGTATCGAGACCTGGCTTGAAAATCAATAAAGGAGTCATCACCGCTTCTTTTTATCCTTGAAAGTTAGCGTTTTAAGCTGTTAGTTATTAGGGTAAGAGGGATCATTATTGTTCGAGTGATTTTTTCAAGTTTTCATGACTGATGCCCCTAACTTTGGCACCCACTAACTAACGACAATCAGTTTTATAAATCACAAATACTTGATAGATAGGGATCTATCCTATGGGAGAGAGGTTGCTTTTTTCCTGTTGCTAGTATCGTCTGCACGTTGATACAAAGTTTGCAATGTAGAGCGTAGAAAACCGTTTTTTCTAGCTGGGGTTTGATGACAGTTTGCGTACTTAAAAGCGGACTTCAAAGACCGCACTTGCATTTGTAGAGACTGATTGCAGGGTTCCATCAGATTTAACCAATTAAGAAATCACTGTGGAGACAGAACTAGCATGGCTATCAACAACCGCCCGTCCGATCAAAATTTAAGCGGTGTACGGGGCAGAGAGGCGACGCCTGAAGAAATCGCTCAGCGCGATGGATATGTTCAAGGCCGCACGGATGAAAACTATGTTCAGCAGAATTTGAGAGGACAGGAGCGGGTGGTCGCTCAGTCTCGTGCTGATGACAATGCGGCTAGCGGTATGTTGCTAGGATTATTTATCGCGTTGCTAGCCGCTGGTGTAGGTGCTGCGCTCTACTTTTTGAGCGGAGATCGCACCGCTCCGGTTGCAGTCCCACAAATCCAAAAAGAAACCACAACCGAAAAAGAAACTACCATCATCGAAAAAGACAATTCTCAGCCAGCAGTAACGCTGCCCGACGTTCAAGTTGACGTGCCCGACGTCAACATCACTAACGAAGCGCCCGCTGAACCCGCCGCTCAGCCCGAAGCCACCTCTCCCGCGCCTGCCGCTGAACCAACAGCTGACGCCGCGCCCGCTGAACAGCCCCCTGCACCCGCTAACTAAACCCACAGCACATGGGTTAATCCGTAGTAGGTGATAGCCATAGCCGGCTTTTACCCCCATAAACCTGAGTTGAAAAGCTCAGGTTTATGGGGCGATGGGCTGTCTTTGTATGAATTGTCTTTGACTGCGCTAAAGCCGGATTTAATAGCGATTCGGTTTGTCCCCGATCAGCTCGATCTGTACCCCACGCCCCACAAACGCAGCAGGTCGCGACAGCCGCTCTCGAAAGACTCTTGGAAACTGATGATTTGAAAGCTTGGCAAGACCCAGGACAGGCTCTCAAAATCGCAGGTTTCACAAAGGATAGGAACGATTCTATTCTCAAAACGCCTTTGCTGAAGGGCAAATATCAGCTCTCGCTTTACCCACATCGACTCTACCGAATTCGGGGAAAGTATTACTAAAAACCAGTCACACCTTTTCAGAGCACCGCCAATTTCATCATGCCATTGCTGTGCACCCAAGATATTCGTATGGCTATACCAGACTGGAATACCGTGACGACGTAGGCTTGCAACCAAGCTGGATGTCAATTCCTGATCTAGGCTTGAGTGAGATAGAAAAACCTCGCTTGGCGTCATGAGAAAGGAAGATAGTTAATTGCTTGCTTCAAGAGCTCGGGTAATCTCTTTCAAACCTTCTTCCTCTTCTGAAGAGGACATGTGTATCACATTAAACTTTTTAAGAATCCAAGGGATCTCGTCTATGTCGAGCTGTTCAGAAGGAGCTGCAACGACGGGAATCACCCGACCTTTATAGGCTCGGTTACCTAAGGCATAGCCTACATGGTCAGCGATATCGGGCGAATGCACAGAGTCCGGGGTCAGTAAAACAATCATCGCGCTCGATTCGTCTAGCGCTTTGCCAATGCTTTCATCCCGATTGGCTCCAGACAAAGGTTGAGTATCATCCCAAACTTGAATGCTAGCTTCCCTCAGCACATCAGCTACCCGTCTAGCTAATTTGGCATCGGTAGAGGCATGACTGATGAATACTTTCATCTGAATCTCTGTTGGGTGAATACTTGTCAATGAACCTGTATAGATATCGTAGCTGATGCCGCAGCAAGGCTGTCGATCAGTCAAAATGCAGTAGCGTAGCTAGCGGCTGAGCCAGGCGATCGCCTCTCGAATCCAGGCTTCAGTATCATCGCTTTTACTTAAAGCATTACTGCTGCCGACTGCAACCAGCGCCTTGCTAATCTCACTGTTGGTATAGCCCAGGGCCATCAGCATCATTTCCACGTCTTCCTGCACTGCCGATACGGGACCACCTGTCGGTGCAACTATGCCTGAATGCTGCCGCCACTCGCTGAGCTTGGTTTTTAGCTCCAAAATAATTCTTTCTGCCGTTTTATTGCCGACCCCCGGCGTGCGAGAGAGCACCCGCGCATTGCCGCTCACCACCGACTGAATCAGCTCATTGAGCCCGAGGGTATCGAGCAGCGCCATTCCCATTTGCGGACCAATGCCACTGACAGAGGTCAGCAGCCGAAACACATCGCGCTCTGCTTTGCTGCCAAAGCCAAACAGCACCTGCAAGTCTTCGCGGCTCTGCAAGTGGGTGAAAATTTGTACTCGCTCGCCAATTGCAGGTAGCTCGCTCAGCACGCGGGGGTTAATCTGCATGTCATAGCCCACGCCGCTCGCCTCTACCGTGACAATCACCCGGCCATTGGGGAGCTTTTGGCTGTCGGCCAGGATGCCCTTAATATGGCCAATCACGGACGAGGACGAAGGTTGCGCTGCAAGGGTGAGCGTTGCTCTGCGGTAGGCGGACGGGGCGGGGCCTCGCGTCGGCTGGGCCGAATGCTGCCTGTTGTCGGGTTAATTTGCGGGGTTTGGGCGGCGCTCTCAATATCTAAAGACTGGCCACCCTGAATCTTTTGCCGACCGTTGCGCAAAACATGGAGCATTTCCATAAACTGCCTTTCCATATTTTCCAACACCTGATCGGCGTAGGTATCGGCATCTTCTTGAATGGTTTTGGCTTCGGTGACGGTGCGCGTGCGGGTTTCTTCCCATTCCTGACGCGCCTGGTTTTGCAGCTGCTCAATTTCGCTCAGAGTTTGTGATCGCAGTGCTTCGCAGTCTTGTTCGGTCTGCGATCGCAGCTGCGCCGCATTTGCCTCTGCCT
>JBBSNR010000277.1:0-4533 GCA_038260635.1 Phormidesmidales cyanobacterium | reverse complement strand
GATCTATGTATGGCAGTAGCTCATGATTATTGACGACCAACACTACGACATCATCATTGTCGGCACCGGCGCTGGCGGCGGCACCCTCGCCCAAAAGCTCGCGCCCACTGGCAAACGGATTTTGATTTTAGAGCGCGGCGAAAGCATGGCCCTCGAAGAACAAAACCGAGCTGATGTAGATGTGTTTAAAAAAGAGCGCTATCACGCCCCCGAACAGTGGTACGACGAAGCTGGTGAGCCCTTTTCACCCCAGACTAACTACGCCATTGGCGGCAATACCAAGATCTATAATGCCGCTCTGATGCGGATGCGCGATCGCGACTTTGAAGCTGTCACCTATCAAGACGGCATCACCCCCGAATGGCCGCTCAAATACAGAGATTGGGAGCCCTATTACACCGCCGCCGAGCAGCTATACCAGGTTCATGGCGATACCAAAGCCGACCCCACCGAACCTGCTCATAGCGCCGACTATCCCTATGCAGCAGTGGCCCACGCGCCCGTCATGCAGCCGATTGTCGAGGCGATCGCAGCAGAAGGACTGCATCCAACAGCGCTACCGATGAGTTTGACCAAGCAAGACGACGACCCCACCGGAGACTCAGAAGTCTTTGGCATCAACTTAGCGATCGCACATGACAATGTAACCCTCAAACCCAACGCCCTAGTTGTTGGCCTGTACACCAACCCAACAGGAACAGAGATTAAAGCTGTTCAAGCCAACGTCGGCGAACAACCCACCCTGTTTACCAGCGACATCGTCGTGCTCGCTTGCGGTGCGGTAAATTCAGCCGCCCTGCTGCTGAGTTCTGCCAATGAACAGCATCCCAACGGACTGGCCAATCGCTCCGATCAAGTAGGCCGCAACCTGATGAAGCATTTGATGACGGTGATTGTTGAGCGGGGGGCCGCAAAGAACAACGGCACGTTTCCTCCTAGCGTGAGTATCAACGACTTTTACTGGGGTGACTCCATCTACAAATACCCTATGGGCCATATCGAAAACAGCGGCGGTCTCTTGCAGGACATTGTTTTTGCAGAGTCTCCTCCACTGCTTTCAGTACTGGCTCGCCTCCTGCCCGGCGCGGGTCTAAAAAAGCTAGCCACCGGCTCTATCGGTTGGTGGGCGCAAACCGGCGTTTTACCCAAACCCGAAAACCGTATTTACTGGCAGCAAGGCCGGAGCAAGAAAAAGCTGCGCTACGAATTTACGCCCAACAATCTAGAAGCGCATGATCGCCTGGTGTACCGCTGGATGGGCGTGCTAAAAGGCCTGGAAAAGACAGCGCTCGGTATGCGGCAGAGCACTGTGTATCCCCGAGGCGAAGCCCCCCTCCCGGTGGTCGGCTATCAGTGCGGCACCTGTCGCATGGGTACCGATGCAAGCAATTCTGTGCTAGATATCAACTGCCGCACCCATGAAATCGATAATCTGTACATTGTAGACAGCAGTTTCTTCCCCTCCTGCGCCAGCGTCAGCCCGGCCCTAACGGTAATGGCCAATGCCCTACGAGTAGGCGAGCACCTGATTGATCGGCTGAAGACATAGCTTTTCAAACTCTGCTTTCACATCCTGAATATTTTGTCTAGTATTGAGACTTGTTTGTATCAAATTAAGTCTATTTATAATATTTTCTGTCTCATAGTAAGATGGACGTTCGATGCGCTTACAGCGGTCAACGTACGGCTAAATTTTTTTACCTTGCTTGTGGGCGTAGTTTGCACAGTGCGCGACCTTCGCCCCATGCTCAGCGGGCAGCCTAAAAAAAGTCCTCTTAGTTTCCTTTTATTACTTTCTTCGCCAGCTCACAGTCCGTGAAGAACGGCTCAGCGCCTGAAGGTGCTTAACGCGACATGAGACTCACTTGTATAGTGCAGAGACCTACAGTAAGCTGTCTTAGTCTTACTTTGATACGAATGAAAAATGCCAAAGTCAGCCGTCACGGTTTCTTCGCAGAACATCACTATCGACTCGTCGGACCAGCTGATTCCGATTGAAGCCGTCCAACAGATCCTCAGCCGCTCCCGAGCCTCTGTCTACCGCTATGCCAACACCGACCCAGCCGTCCTCAATCCGCCCTTCAACCCCAAATGTCTCAACCCCGAAATTCGCAGCGATAAAGACGCCCCGCTGATGTTTCACCCCAACGAGGTTGCTCGCTTTGCGCAAGATATGCTAGGCATCAAGCAGGTCACCATCGAAGTCGCCCAGCCTGCCGAAACCGAAACCAACCGCCTGCTGCAAGCCGTCTTAGCCGAACTGCAAGCTATCAGATTGCTGCTAGAGCAGCAGTAGTCTATTTCATCTGCTGATTGCGGTAAACACGGATACAGGTGATACCAATGTCACAAATAATAAGGTTTCATGTGCCGAATGTTGGGCTCTTAGTTACTATTAGGTTGCAGGGTTTATAGATTCGGCCTACAAGGCTTTTAAGCGTATCAGCTTATACTTGTAGCCACTATCTAGCCCATTGCTTCAACTGTCCTTTACACAGCGTCTGCCTCTTTTCTCCGTATGGAATCTGCGAGTCCCGAGCACCCATCTGAACAACCTCCTGGCCATATCGCCAACATCGTCGGCGTAGTGATTGCACTGATGACACTCACCCTGCCCCTATACGCGATATCAAACTTCAATACAGCTCAGGCGGAGATTGTTCCACAGCAGCCATCCCCATTATTTATGAGAGCGCAGAAGTAAACTAACCAAAGGGTTCACCGCTTCCTCACGCAGACACAAACTCTTCTGTAGCCCGACCAACTGCATGTCAACTGGCCCCCGCTCTCCCGTAGAATGCTACACGGAGGACGCAGCAATAGAGCCGACACTTTGTCGTGCTCAGCTATCCGCTGCCCCCTCCGGTTGTAATTGACAGGAGAAACTTGTGGACCTATCCCGCATTCCCGCTCAGCCCAAGCCCGGCATTATTAATGTCCTAATCGAGATTCCGGCTGGCAGTAAAAATAAATACGAATTTGATAAAGACCTCAACGCCTTTGCGCTGGACCGCGTACTGTACTCCTCAGTGCAGTACCCCTACGACTATGGCTTTATTCCAAACACGCTGGCTGACGACGGTGACCCGCTCGATGGCATGGTGATTATGGATCAGCCGACTTTTCCGGGGTGCGTCATCCCAGCTCGGCCCATCGGCATGATGGAAATGATTGACGGCGGTGATCGCGACGAAAAAATCCTCTGCGTCCCCGCTGACGATCCCCGCTACGTCAACGTCAAATCTCTCGATGATATTGACGACCATCGCTTAGCCGAAATTGCCGAATTCTTCAAAACCTACAAAAATCTAGAGAAAAAAGAAACCGAAATTCTCGGCTGGAAAAACATCGACCAGGTCCAGCCCCTCATTGACGAGTGCATTAAAGCCGCCCAGTAGCTGCCGCTAGCATCTGCCCTCCAAAAACTCTGTAAAGCCCTGAAGTAATAGCTACTTCAGGGCTTTTTGCATGAGCATCTCTGCCTTCTCTTTGCCTTCCCTCTCTGCCCAGCCGAAAATCGATGGAAACACTGAGATCCCATACCGGCTAGCCTGGGCTCACTAGCTACTACAGATTCCTCTGCCTGCCATGCTCCACGCAGCCTCCCCCCCGCTCAATCCATCCTCACAGACAGCCGCTCCAGCTTCGTCAGGCCTGTCGGTTAAGTTTTGGGGTGTGCGGGGCAGTGTACCGACGCCTACTCCCGCCAACCAGCGCTACGGCGGCAACACTGTTTGCGTAGAAGTGCTGATGGGCGATCAGCGGATCATCTTCGATGGCGGCACTGGTCTGGTCGGTCTGGGCCATTGCCTGCAACAGCCCTGTAGCGCCCACCTGTTTTTCACCCACACCCAATGGGATCGCATTCAGGGCTTTCCCTTCTTTCAGCCCGCCTTTGTGCCGGATAATCACTTCTCCATCTACGGCGGCACCGCGCCCAACGGCGCATCGATTAAGCACTGCCTCACTGACCAAATGCTACAGCCTCACTTCACCTTGCCGCTGCAAAACATGCGAGCCGACCTCGCCTTTCACACCCTGAGCGATCGCACCAGCTTTCACATTGGCGACATCTTAGTAGAAACCTTCAAAATCAATCACCGCACCGAAGCGCTAGGCTACCGGCTCACCTGGCAAGGTCACAGCCTGGTATACGCCACCGATATGCCCACCGAGCAAATCGATTTAGAATTTCTCAAATTTGCAGAGCAAGCAGACCTCCTCATCTACGACGGCACCTACTGCGATCTCTCCTACCTGTACGCAGCCGACACCGCTAAAACTACCCTACAGCCCTGGGAAACAGGCATTAAGATCGCCCAGCAAGCCCACATCAAAGAGCTGGCCCTGCTACATCACAGCCCCGTGCAAGACGACACCACGCTCGATCTCTTGCAAAAAGAAGTGAGCGATCGCTTCCCCAATGCCAAAATCGCCCACGAAGGCATGGTGCTCCATCTAAGCGGCTGTCTGAGCCTGATCTGACCCTGCTGGGTCACCATCTGCGACCAACAGCCGGTGGGTTTTCACCAG
>JBBSNR010000276.1:0-4613 GCA_038260635.1 Phormidesmidales cyanobacterium | reverse complement strand
CGTAGCTTTGCTGAAGCGTCGTCACTTCGGCCTGGAGTTTGGCCTTGGTTGCCTTCAGGCGGGCGATATCTTTGGTCAGCTGACTGGCACAGCGCAGCTTCAGGGGATCTAGCGGATCCTCTGAGGGGGCTGCTCCTGCAAGAGACCGCAAGGGGGCTGATGGGTCAGTTGGCTGCAAGTCGTCGTCGGGGGCTGAGCTAACCGGCTTCATCGTTTACGCTTGATCGTTTGCATTTAAACGGGTTTGTCTGTGAGCATACCAGAATGCCCAAAGATGAACAAAGCTAGATGGCGAAGCCCTCACAAATAGGCGGCAGAGGCCAGCAGCAGAGGGCAAGCAAAAAAAGCCCGTACGAGTCCATACAAAATAGAGCGGCACTCGATTTGAGTCAACTCAAGACGGCTCAATGCGATAGACCTGATCCAAGGCTTCTGCCTGGGTGGGGGGCGCAGCGGTCAGCTGACGGTGCATTTTTTCGATCACCTCAACCGGAACCCGGCGCGATCGCCCCTGATTGCGCAGCAGGCAAGTCGCCAAAGGCGTATCTATCCAGACTGCTGCTACTGGCGTATACCCATAGGCTCGGGCCGCTTGGACAAACTCTCGGCGATGGCGGCGGCGCACATTAGTGGCATCGTAAATTAGCCCCGTTGCCCGACCTTGCGTGATCACCTGATAGCGATCGCGCAGCTGCTGCATCACCCGCCGCCAAATATCGCCCCAATCCCCCTGAATGGCCGCGTCGCCGTATAGCTCGGTGCGAATGTCGTCAGTCGAAACTACCTGATAGCCCGGACAGCGGCGCACGTAGCGCTCAGCCCAAGTAGACTTGCCGCTACCGGGCAAGCCTACCATGATCATCAGAGGAGCATCCTTAGATGACGGTGTTATCAGGGATCACCGCGTTTTTAATCACCACGACAATGCCACTGCGGATGTAGTAGCCTTCAGACTCTCTTTCAGCTTCTTCGACATTGTCTTTGTTAACGATCTGCACGTTGCGACCGATGCGCGCATTTTTGTCGATGATAGCTCGTCGAATCACAGAGCCTTCGCCGATGCCCATGGGGATCTTGGCGTCTGTATCGAGCTGGCCGCCCTCATCGGTGGCTTCATAGTAGTCGCAGCCCATCACCAGAGAGCTATCGATTTCGCAGTTGGTGTGGATGCGCTGACGCAAACCAATGACTGAGTTGTGAATGCGGCACTCTTTGAGGATGCAGCCGGGGCTAATAATAGACGCGGTGACGTGGCAGTCTTGCAGTTTACTCGGGGGAAGATAGCGCGATCGCGTATAGATTGGCGCATTTTCCTTAAAGAAGCTGAAGGCCGGATCGGGCTGATTAGTTAGCGCGATATTGGCTTCGTAAAACGCCTCCATGGTCCCAATATCTTCCCAGTAGCCTTTAAAGAGATAGGCCTGAACGTTGTAATCGCGGGCAGAGGCCGGAATAATTTCCTTGCCAAAATCGGTCTGGTCGGGGTACTTGCGCAGCAGATCGATCAGCACCTGCTTTTTAAACACGTAGATGCCCATAGAGGCGATGAAGGGCTTGTCTTTAGACTCTTCTGGCGATAGACCCATGGCGGTCGTATCGACCTTCATTTTTTCGAGCGCCTCGCCTTTGGGCTTCTCAGAAAATTCGACAATCTGATTGTTTTCGTCTACCTTCATCAGGCCAAAGCTAGAGGCGGTTTTATAGCCGATGGGGACGACTGAGAGGGTTACATCAGCGCCGCTCTCCCGGTGCTTAAGCACGTAGTCGCAGTAATCCATCCGGTAGAGGTGGTCGCCCGAGAGAATGATGAATTCGTCTACATCTGCCTCTTCAAACATCCACAGGTACTTGCGGACGGCGTCGGCTGTGCCTTCAAACCAGCTGGGGCTGTCGGGCGTCTGCTGAGCGGCCAACACCTCAACAAAACCATCGCTAAAAGTCGAAAAATTGTAGGCTTTGGAGATGTGCCGGTTTAGCGAAGCTGAGTTGAACTGCGTGAGTACATAGATTTTTAGAATGTCAGAATTTATACAGTTGCTGACTGGAATGTCGATTAAGCGATACATCCCCGCTAGGGAGACAGCGGGCTTAGCGCGGTATTTGGTCAGCGGATAGAGACGAGTGCCAGCCCCGCCTCCCAAAATGATTGAAAGAACTCTTTTCACAACGTCAACCCTAACTTACAGAAAACAAGCCATCCTTACTTCACATTTAAGTGTGTGCCTGTCTCTGCCAGTTGGCAAGGGGGGATCGGTAGATATATTGACGAATGTCGATAGAGAAATCTGTTTTTGTAAACAGAAACACATTGACCTGAAAGGTGACTCAGCTTGTGCTAGCGATCGCCCACATAGTAAGCAAAGTAGCCAGCGCTATGCGGCTCCAGGAGATCGCTCCTGGCGACCTACGAGCGGGCCGGTCTCTAGCAGGTGAGTGGTGATCGCCCGAATAATTTGCTGCATGGCAATGATTTCGCCACTGTGATCTAGGGCCACTGTCAGGGCGTAGCGCTCCTCGCCGATTTTTATAGCTACCACAGAGCCTAAAACCAGATTATTCTGCCCTGTCTTCTCACCGATCCAGTGAACGGCTGGCCCCAGATCTTTGAGCGCATCGTAGCCTAGCTCCTGGTCGTGCTGACTGACCAGGGCGCTGATCAGCTCTTCGTCGCCGGGTGTTTCCTGGCGATAGATTTGCACCATCATGGCGGTCAGGGCGTTGCTAGTTAGCCGATTGCCCCGAGGACCAGGGTCTTGAGGCATTACCCGGTCGCCCACTAGCTTATGGCCTGCGTAGGTGTCGGGGTAGCCCATTTCGCTCAGAGTCTCAGCAATGTAGTCACGGCCCACATAGTCGATGAGTTGATTGGTCGCGGTGTTGTTGCTCTGATTGATCATGCTGGCCATCACGGTGCGCAGCGGGTATTCGTTGCCGACCTCGATGATCGCGCCCTGACCGTCTTCAGTAAAGTTGCCAGGATCGACGTAAATCTCGTCATCAAGGTCAATCTCTTCAGCGGCGACCTTGTGCATGAGAGCGATCGCCACCGGCAGTTTAATTAAGCTGGCGGGGCTGGCCATCGGCTGGTCGCCCTGCTGATGGCGGCAAAGGTCGCCGTCAATCTGGCCCTCAGTGCGGCCATCACCGCCGCTTAAGTCTCGATTGAGTACCTGCCCAGCCTGACCTGCTGGGGTATCAATCTGACACAGCGTGATGTGTACCTGATCCGGGTCTAACCCAAGATCGCTGACAATCTCAACGAGAAAAGCGCTGTCTGCCCCGGCCAGCTTGCTCTCGGCAGTGGCCAGCAGCCGTCGGTACTGAGCTTGCTTGGCGGTGGTCTGCTCGTAGAGGTTTGAGCTTTCGGGAATGGCTGCTAGCTTTTGCAGAGAGGCCCGCCACAAAAAGCGCTCGCGCCGGGTAAATTCTAAGCTGCGGGCCGGGTCATCGGCGGTGCGGGCCAACTGGTAGGCAGAAACAGCCTGATCGGCCAGCTCCATCGCTCGGCTGTAGTCGCGAACAGCCGGGCTGCTGATAGCGTTTACCAGCCCATTTGACTTGGCTGCCGGTTCGACCAAAGACTCAGCCGTCGGATCGCTCTCCGGCGGCTGGCTCTGAAAGTCGGTCAGCCGTTCGCCCAAATCGTCAAAAACCTGAGGGAGCACAGCCCGCGATGCCCAGGCAGCGGCTGAGGGCGCGATCTTGAGTCCACCCACGATGCCAAAAACAGCGCCTAAGGTAGTGGCGATCGCAGTGGTGTACCGAAAGCCAGACATTTTAAAACCGAGGATGACGAAGAAACTGACGCTCTGTTGATTGCGCTCTGCTGATTGCGAGAGGAAACCAGGAATCAGCAGTAGGATGGGTAGCTATACCCGATCAAATGCAGCCGATGGCAATTTTAACTAATCTTATTAAGGACTGAGGATAGCACTATTGCAGCCATAATCGCGGTCTGCCAGATAGCAGGTCTGCTAATCTAGCTAACTGGAGCTTAGCCAAACTGTAAGCGCCTAACCCACCTTTTAGAAGCATCCCCCACCGGAGCGAGAACCCCTATGTCAGCCATCCGCGAGTTGCACCACCAGCTCACGAGTAAAGCGCGCACCGCCGTTGAAATTGCGCAGGCCCAACTCGATCAGGCCCAAGCACTAGAGCCTCAGCTCAAAAGCTTTATCTCGCTGACCCCTGAAAAAGCCCTAGCTCAAGCTCAGGCGGTGGACGACAAAATCGCAGCTGGCGAAGAAATCGGCCTGCTGGCTGGCATTCCCATGGCGCTCAAAGATAATTTCTGCACTCAGGGCATTCGCACCACCTGCGGCTCCAAAATGCTAGAAAACTTTGTGCCCCCCTATGAATCGACCGTCACTGCTCGGCTCGATGCCGCTGGCGCTGTGTTCATTGGCAAAACTAACTTAGATGAGTTTGCTATGGGCAGTTCCACAGAGAATTCTGCCTTTCACACCACGGCCAACCCATGGGATGTCAGCCGCGTGCCCGGTGGCTCATCGGGCGGGTCAGCCGCAGCGGTCGCCGGGGGGCAAGCGCCGGTCTCGCTCGGCTCGGACACAGGCGGATCTATTCGTCAGCCCGCTTCCTTTTGCGGCATTGTG
>JBBSNR010000275.1:0-4614 GCA_038260635.1 Phormidesmidales cyanobacterium | reverse complement strand
CTCTATCCCAACCGGTTTTTTACTGACCAAGGCGCTGATGGGCGTCGATATCCGGGAGCATGGTTCGGGCAATACGGGCGCGACCAATGTGTTTCGGGTAGTGGGCAAGACGGCGGGGACAGCCGCGCTGCTGATTGACCTGGTCAAGGGGCTGCTGGCGGTCTTAGGGATGATCTGGCTGGTGGCGACGGTGCTGCGCGGCCAGGTGCCAGCGAATTGGGCACCGTGGACCCATATGCTGGCGGCTTTGTTGGCGCTGCTAGGTCACAGCAAGTCGATATGGCTGGGCTTTACGGGCGGTAAGTCGGCAGCGACCGGGTTGGGCGTGCTGCTGGCGCTATCTTGGCCGGTTGGTCTGGGCGTGGCGGCGGTCTTTGCGGCGGCTTTGGGGCTGTCTCGAACGGTTTCAGTCGGGTCGATTGCAGCGGCCCTATCGGCGACCGTCTTTATGCTGATGACTCGGCAGCCGGTGGCCTATGTGTTGCTGGCGATCGCCGGTGGCTGCTATGTGATCTATCGTCACCAGAGCAATATCTCTCGCCTGTTTGCGGGCACCGAACCTAAGACATTTAGCTAGGGCATTGGGCAGTTAGGAAGGCGATCGCTCCGCAGCACAGTCAGCGCAGTATGTGTCTAGACACTCGCGCAGCTGCTGCGGAGCGAACAGCACTGGCAAGAAGTGAATGCTGTTGACTTCTTTAAAGTAAAAAAGAATTGGGACAGATGGCCAAAACACCCGCCAGTTGAGCCACTCAGCATAGGGAAAGGTTTTTAGCAGGCGCTCATTCCGCCTTACCTCCAGGTCGGTAGCGGTAAAAACAAGCCGAATGGTCGTGGTTTGGTAGAGCAAAAAGAGCCCCAGTAAAGCTAGAAAAATTCCCACGCCCAGCTGAACAAACAGTACCGGCAGTGAGAGCAAAACGATGCCAACCGGTAGCCTGTAGCTAGGATCGAGCGTAATCGAGGCCGCTGGTGTCGTCGTCATAGGAATTACCTCTCAAGCTAAAAATGCGGTAGATGTCAGCTAATTGCCGATAAAGGCGCTGCCAGTGCCCTGGAACATCAGCCAGGACAGGAAAAAATTAGTCACGAAAATAGCCAATAGAGAGGTGACGACAGCTGTCGTCGTCGATTGGCCGACCCCCTTAGCACCGCCAGTGGTCGTTAAGCCCCAGCTAGAGCCGACAACCGCGATCAGAATGCCAAAGATCACAGCTTTGATCAAAGAACTAGCCAGGTCCCAAATCGTAAGAAAGTTGCGAGCCGAACTGATAAAGACGTTCGAAGAAATACCGTAGAGGGTGGTTGCGACCATTAAACCGCCCATCATGCCCGTGATAAAAGACAGGATATTGAGCAGCGGCAGCATCAGGGCGCAGGCAATCACTCGGGGGATCACCAGATAGTCTACCGGGTCGCTTTTGAGCATTTGCAGAGCATCGATTTGCTCGGTCACTCGCATGGTGCCAATTTCAGCGGCAAAGGCCGACCCAACCCGACCTGCAAGGACGACTGCTGTGAGCACCGGCGCTAGCTCGCGCGCCAGGGTAAGGGCCAAAATGCCCCCGATCGCCGTCGTCGCGCCGAAGTTAATAAACTCCCTGGCGACCTGAATTGTAAAGACCATCGCTACAAATAGCGCCGTCACCAGGGAAATAATGAGAGACTGCGGCCCGACTGCGGCCATCTGCTCAATGGTATTACGGCGGTGAATGGGCCGGGATATGATGTGAATCAGCACCTGCCCGCCTAGAAAAATAGCGGCTAGCAGCCGCTGTAGCCAAAGTGTGAGATTAGCGGGAAGAAGAGAACGGCTCATGAGAATCGTTTACACGACTTAGCAACGATGTTTTATGAAAATTTAAGATTTCTCAAGGACGTAGCGGTTCGCAAAACCCATCCTTTAAGGTAGTCGGTAGGCAGCAGTCGAATCAGCGTCGCAAGGTCTAATTCTGACACGCCTGGCTTCAAACCTATGACTTAGTCGTTATGGTTACCTTATTACATTTTCTCCGGTCGCTGGTGGTGAGTTTGATTGTCAGCTTCGCGCTCTCAATTTTCACTTTGGGCTCTTTGCTGGGCGGTTTGTTGGTGCTGCAAGCCTCTCCAGTTGCCCCGATTGCTCAGCCCTGCTATGTGCAGATCAGTCGGTTTTTGGCAGTCTTTGGCGGGGGCGATCGCACCGAAGGCATCGTGGCGATCGCGCTGACCATCGGCGTAGTGGCGGCTCTTCTCAACGGGTTTAGCTCCTACAAGCGCAGTCAGCGCTCCGAGTGGCACCTGGCTGTCTCTAGTATCCCCAAAGACTAACCGTATGATTGACAAAGGTTAGTCACACTAAGAACACACTAAAGCTTGCAAAAAAACCTATGCTAGTAAGCAGTGTTTTGCAGAAATTTAGGTTCTATGGGTTTTCGCCGCCTCCCCGACTTTTCCTACCGAATGCGGTTTTTAGCTATTCTTTTGGTTTGCTGGTTTGGCATCAGCGCTGCTGCGCCGCCCGTCCTTGCCCAGTCACCTGGTTCGCCTGGTCCTCAGGGCAGCAGCTCGATTCAGCCTTACTTAGACCGGGTTGCTGAAGAGGTGACCGAGTTCACCCTTGATAACGGCATGAAATTTATCGTGCTAGAGCAGCACGAGGCTCCCCTCGCCTCAATGATGCTCTATGCCAATGTCGGCTCAGCCTACGAAGAAGATGGCAAAACGGGCATTGCTCACTATCTGGAGCATTTAGCCTTTAAAGGGACTAGCCGCATCGGTACCCGCGACTATTCGGCTGAAAAAAAAGCTTTAGACCAGCTCGACCAGGTCTTTAACCAGCTATTAGCAGCAGAGGATGCTGGGGACGAGGCGAAGGCAGCTGAGCTGCGATCGCGCTTTGAAGAAGTTCAGGCAAAAGCGGCGAGCTACGTCGAACAAAACAAGTTTGGTCAAATTATTGAGCAGTCTGGCGGCACCGGGCTAAACGCGACGACTTCTGCCGATGCCACCCGCTACTTTTACAATCTGCCTTCTAACAAGCTAGAGCTTTGGTTTTCGTTAGAATCTGAGCGCTTTCTGGACCCCGTTTTTCGAGAATTTTACAAAGAAAAAGAGGTCATTTTAGAAGAGCGTCGGATGCGGGTGGACAATTCACCCATTGGCCAGATGGTAGAGCGATTTGAGGAAGTCGCCTTTACGGACAACCCGTATCGTCGCCCCACCATTGGCTATACAGAAGACCTGCGTAAGGCGACCCCAGCCGATGTCCGGGCATTTTTTGATAAGTACTATGGCCCGAGCAACCTGATCGCTGCCATCGTTGGCGATGTCAACCCTGAGCAGGTAAAGCAGCTGGCCCAAGCCTATTTTGGCCGGTACCAGTCTCGCACTGTTCCGCCTGAGCTGGTCGTCAATGAGGCTCAGCAGCAGCAGCCCAACAGCTTCACGCTAGAGCTGGTATCGCAGCCCTGGTATCTGGAAGGCTACCACCGACCGGGGATTAACCATCCCGACCACGTGGTCTATGCGATGATTGACAGCATTCTCACGGGAGGACGCACCGCTCGCCTGTACAAGGCTTTGGTAGAGCCGCAGATTGCTCTAGATATTGGTAGCGCTAATGGGTTTCCGGGCGATCGCCAGCCCACCGTCTTACTGCTATACGGCCTCACCGCGCCGGGCCACACGGTAGAAGAGCTGGCCGTAGGTCTAGAAGCTGAGCTAGCGCGTTTGCAGCAGGAGCCCGTAGACGAGGCCACCCTGGAGAGAGTAAAAACCCAGGCTAGAGCGGGTCTGCTACAGCAGCTCGATTCAAACCAGGGCATGGCCAGCTTGCTCAGTGAATATGAAGCCAAAACCGGCGACTGGCGCAGCGTCTTTGAAGAAATTCAGGCAATTGAAGCGGTCACAGCAGCCGACGTGCAGCGAGTAGCCAAAGCGACCTTCCGCCCAAACAACCAGACAGTGGGCAAGCTGATCTCCGCTGGCAGCACCGCGCCCGCCCCTCTCCCCGATGACATTTCGCCAGTCCCACCCGCAGGGCCAACTGAGGCACCCGCTGATCCCGCCTCATCAGCCGACCCCTCTATGGGCCAGACTGCTGAGGGCCAGACTGCTGAATCCGCCGCTGAACCGTCTTCCGAGTCTTCTGAGACTTCTGGCAACCCAGCCCCAGCCGAACCCCAGCCCAACTCTGAAGCAACCCCTGTGCCTACGACTATCCAGTAGACATCTAGGTAGTCGCTGCTCAACCCCTGACCCAGTACCTACCTAACGCCCGCCTCCCCTTAGCACCCTAAAACAACCAGCGAGTCATCAAGAAAATCTATGGGTTTACTCTCACGGCGCAAACGACTTTTCCCCCTGCTGTTTTTAGCCGCTGCTACCTTTTCAGTGCTGCTGACTTTGGGTTGGTCTAAGCCTGCTCAGGCGATAGAGGCCAAGCCTTATGAGGAGCTGGTTTTTCCTCCTCTAGGAGAAATTCAGATACCCGAGTACGAGCGCTACCAGCTAGACAATGGCCTGGTCGTGTACCTGATGGAAGACCACGATTTGCCGCTGGTGAGTGGATCGGCGACTTTTCGCACGGGTAGCTACCTGGTGTCTCCAGAGCAGGTAGGGCTATCGGACATT
>JBBSNR010000274.1:0-4662 GCA_038260635.1 Phormidesmidales cyanobacterium | reverse complement strand
GTTTTGGCACGACTGACGGCGATCGCTGGGTCACGGCTAGCCAAGTCAGCGCTGGTACGGAAGGCAAAGCTGGTTTCGGCTGGGTTAATCAGCGCATCGACCGTCTGCCAGCTGTCAGCGATCAGACCCTGTGTCCATTGGCTCAGTTGAGTGACGGCTGTCTGCATCGACTCGGTGAATGAGGCTACAGCCGGTTCGTCGGCGGCTTGCAAGCCGTGCACCCGATTGATCAGCGATTCTATGGGCTCAAATCTTTCGAGTGCCACCTGTTCTGTGTCAACGGTAGGGGTAAAGCCTAGCAGGGTGACCTGATTGGCGGCTTCGTCGATGACAACTGCTACATAGCCTGCCCGGTCATGCCAGGCCTCTGGCGGGACGTAGCAAGTCTCAGCAGTTGGGAGCAGCGGCCTACAGGAGAGAATGCCCATGCCAGGCACATCTAGATCGGCGACATCAGTCAGCATTTGCATCAGCGGATTCCAGCTGTCGCCCCGGTCAATTCGGGTGGGAATTTCCATCAGCTGTAAGTAGGCATTGACGGCGCAGACGGCGATGGTGTTGTGCCAAATTTGCTGAGCTTTCTCGCGCAGAAGGCGCTGTTGGGCAAACCGCTGGGCAATCTGCTTAAATTCTGTAGTAATGGGCAGGGTAATGCCCGTATGCCGGTAGCTTTCAGTGACCATGCTTTTAACTCCGTTTGCGGCTTAATATTTGTGTAGTAGGCGGGTGGGTGATGCCCTAAAAGAGAAAGATTTTTCTAAAAACAATCCGATGACATATTGAACAGTGAGAGAAAAATCTATCAGCGCTATAGCTGGTTATAGAGTGAAAAAAGGAAGATATGGGGAGGGGGCTAAAAGGGTGAACCTGGCGCTGACGATCTGAAGTAGATGCACGGGTAGATGCCAATGGTTAGAAGTAGCCCTGAGATTGACCAAAATCTCGCAGCTTAGGTAGGCACTGCCGCTGGTAAAAACTGCTGAGCGTACCAATTGAGATATTGTGCTCTGCCGAGAGAGTTTTCCAAGGCGTTTCTGGCGGCAGCCGCCTGAGAATGAGCAGCTTGGCGGTGACTTTGGTGTGCTTGGCAATGTGGAGGCTGGCCAGGGTGCCGTCGGCGTCGGCATTGGCCCAGGCTCTCACCTGTGCTAGTAAGGGCGGGATATCTGGCGGAGCGGGCAGCCGGTCGATGGGGTCGATCGGGTCGCCTTCGCTGCCTACCCTTGCACTAGAGCGAGAAATAGTGGTTGCCCGCTTCTGGTTTTCAGCGATGCGAAAATCTTGCAGGCGGCGTTTGAGGTAAGCGTTGAGCCAGGTGACTGGGCTGGCGACCTCAGGATCGTAGGCTTTGCCAGTGGTGGCTTCGCAGAGGTTGCGGCAAAAGTATATCCAGGTTTGCTGGAGGGCGTCGGCATAGTAGGCATCTGAGGTATGCCAGAGCTGCTGATTCAGCAGGCGAATTAGCTGGGTGAGCCCTTTTTGCCGCTGCGGGCTGCCTGGGGGATGCTGGCAGGTAGCTTGCACTAGCTGTAGCAGCTGATCGGATTTTCGGCGGCTGTTGCCACTTGGTGAGCTGTTCATACACTGAAGCAAGGTGTGTTGACTCGTAGATGCACCCATTCGACCTCCATTGAAACTTTACGCTTAATGACCTGTCAGGCACAAATTAAAAAGTTCTGCGTGGGCGCTGAAATTTGTAAAGTATCGCCTAAAACAGGGTGCCAGCTCGACTTCTGTCCTAAAATACTGAGTAAATTTACGGATATCGCCGACAACTGTAGCTACTGGCGACGGGCTACCTGAAGTCTGCTAAAGACTGGCTGAAGAAATTTGCCCTAAAAACTGCCCTGACCGGCTCGCTAGCCACTAGAAGAAGTCTATCGGGCCAGCAGAGAGTCAGCAGTGGGCATGAGCCTTGCTATGAGAATGTTTTTCACGCTGTAAAAATCATGAATATCCGCAATGCTTTTGATGCTACGGCTCGCTTTTTGAAGCGGGCGGGACAGCTGCCGATTAAGGTCAACCCAGATGATGCCGAGACGGGCACGTCTACATCGTATGAAATCCTGGAAGCAGGTAACTTTCAGCCAAGTGGCCGGGGGTCAAAGCCTCTTGATGTACCGCCTAGAAGGGTCTAATAGGCGACGTTTGACTCGGTATACTGGAGGCGATCGCCCGCTGAGAAGTAAAACCTATGTTTCCTGTAGCGGCGCTGCTGCCTTCTGCCTATGCGGTGACGGATTTGATGGCCCGCCCGTCAGCTGAGAGTGTCTCTGGCGTTGGGGCAGTTCTGGCTGAGCCGGTTCAGCTAGCGCAGGTGTCTCAAAGTACTACCGCTGAGGATGAAATTTCTCAGCGGCTAGCGACAGGGGATGAGCAGAGTCAGGCTGGAGATTTTGAGGCGGCTATTGCTAGCTATCGTCAGGCGCTGACCTTGATTGACCAACAGCCGGTAGATTTGGCACTCCAAGGAAGCGCTTTGACCGGGCTAGGGAGGGCCTATCTATATGCTGGAAAATATGAGCTGGCGCTGCCGGTGCTGAAGTCGGCGCTGGCGCTCTATGAGGCGATCGCACCAGACAATCCCAGTTTTAGCCCTACAGACTTAACCGATGCTCTAGTTTCTGTTTATAACCTGCTGGGTAAAGTTCACCATCAGATGGCGAATTTTGCGACGGCGCTGGGCTACTACCAGCGAGGGCTGGCGCGCGAGCGCTTAGCGACCCGGCCCGAGGCGCGAGCGGTTTTACTGCACAATATCGGCGCGGTGCAGGCAGAAATAGGTCAATATGCCGAGGCGGAAGAAACGCTGCGAGAGGCGGCTCGTCTGAGCCGGGAGGTGGCGTATGTGAGCTGGGAGGCGAGCGCAATTTTTACGCTGGGCTGGGTGTATGACAATCAGCAAAAGTATTCGCAGGCCATCGCTAGCTACCAAAGTGCCATCGCGCTGTACGAGCGCAGTGATGATTTGAGCGGCGAGATGCGGGCGCTGAACAATTTGAGCCTGGTGTACCTCAAGCAGGGTGACCTAGCAGCGGCTGAGGCAACCCTAGCTCGGGGCCTGACGCTGCTGGCGGTGCAAGACGACACTCAGGAAAGGGCGATTTTACTCAACAGTCTGGGGGCTTTGCAGCGGGCAACTGGCCGGTTTGATCAGGCTTGGTCAACGCATTTGCAGGCTTTGCGACTAAGTCAGCAAACGGACGATAGGCGGGGTCAAATTGAGGTCAAGCTCAATCTGGGTTGGCTGATGCAGGGGCAGGGCCAGCCCGATTTGGCAATCTTTTTTTATAAGCAGGCGATCGCCCAGATCGAAAGCATTCGTCAAGATCTCAGGCAGCTCTCGCAGGAGGTGCAGCAGCGCTATACGCTGACGATTGAAGATTTTTATCGCAATCTGGCTGACCTGCTTTTACAGCAAAATCGGGTGGCTGAGGCGGTGCAGGTGTTGGAGCTGCTAAAACTGCAAGAAGTGGAGTCTTATTTGCACGGCGGCCAGGCCAGTCGGGAAGCGGCGCTCAATACGCCAGCAGAGGCGGCACTGGCGATCGCTTTTGATGCCACATCTGCCGATATTACGCTGGCAGATTTTATTCGACAGCCGCTGGTAGCTGCCCTGGGCGATTCTTCTGGAACCTCGGCTGGCAGCGCTTTTAAGCTACAGTCTATTGAGGCTTTGCAGGCGGCTTTAGCGACTCAGCCGGTCAAAACGGCGGCGCTCTATCCGCTGATTTTGGGCGATCGCCTGGAGCTAATCCTAATCACCGCTGACGGCCCGCTGGTACATCGCACAGCGCCGGTATCGCAGCGCGAACTGAGCGATACGGTAGGCGAACTCAAGAGAATGCTCAGTACAGATGTGCTCGACGCCAGGCCCAGCGCCCGGCAGCTCTACGACTGGCTGATTCGCCCTTTGGAAAAAACGCTGGCCGACCGCCAGATTGAAAACCTTATTTACTTGCCTGATGGGGTTTTGCGCTATGTGCCGATTGCCGCTCTGTACGACGGTGAGCAGTGGTTTGCCCAAAAATATCAGTCTCACAACATCACGGCTGCCACAGTGGACGATCTCACCGCAAAACCGGCTTCGGATCTGAGCGTGCTAGCGGGCGCTTTTACCGCCGATATTCCAGCCTATCGGGTAGAGGTGGGTCAGCAAAGCTATCTCTACGACGGACTGCCCGCCGCCAAGCAAGAGATCGAAAATTTGGCGGCGGTAATCCCCAATACGATGGCGCTGCTGGATCGTGACTTTACCCCGGCTAATATGCTCGGCGATGTGCGCGGGCATCGGATTGTGCATCTGGCGACGCACGCTCAGTTTGTGCCGGGGCAGCCGGAGGACTCTTTTATTTTGTTTGGCGATGGCAGTACGGTAGACCTGCGGGGGGTGGGTCAGTGGCAGCTGCCCGATGTCGATCTGGTAGTTTTTAGCGCTTGCCAGACGGCGACGAGTCTGGCGGGAGCCGGGCAGGAAATTTTGGGGCTGGGGTTTCAGGTGCAGCAGACGGGGGCGGGGGCCGTGATCGCCTCGCTCTGGTCGGTAGATGACACCGCAACCGCCGCGCTGATGAACCAGTTCTATATTGCGCTGAGTGAAGGTAAAACTAAGGCACAGGCGCTACAGCAGGCACAGATCAGGATGATAGGGAGCGATCGCTT
>JBBSNR010000273.1:0-4679 GCA_038260635.1 Phormidesmidales cyanobacterium | reverse complement strand
GAGCCTGCTGCCGCCCGAGCTACAGAGCTGGGTCACCGTAGAGCCCGCTACCGACGTGGCCCCGCCGCTGATCACCTGCGAAGAGCTAGGCCGCGACCAGGTTGAGGTGCAAATTGATTTGGTCAAGTGGGAACAGCTAGCAATTGACCAGCGCAATCTGCTGTTTTGGCATGAAGTGGCCCGCGTTCAGAGCGATACTATTCCTCGCGATGGCTGGGAGATGGCGGCCTTAGCAATTGGTTTGGGCGGTGCGGTCGGTGAGCTATGGGTACAAGACGGGCTGCTGCTGCTGCTGGCGATGGGCCTGTGCGGTGTTTCTGGCTGGCGGCTCTACAAGCGCAACAATGGCCAAAAAACGCTGCAAGAATCGATTACAGCAGACGAAAAAGCCATTTCTATTGCGACTCGCTTTGGCTACACGCTGCCCAATGCTTACAAAAGCCTCGGTAGTGCCCTGAAGACTTTGATCGAGCAGACGCCTAAGAAAAAGCAGCGCGATCGCTTTATTCGCCGATTAGAAGCCCTGAAGAAAAGCGCTAACCGAGCCAAACAGCAGGTCAAAGGCGACAGCAACCCTCGTCCCTCTTATCTAAGGTAAATGCTAGGTCAGTCTGGTCAACCTAGTCTCAGAGTGACAAGCTAAGCTAGGGCACCCCTAATTGCGTCGGTCAAATCTCCACTTCCTGGTGCGATCAGCTGATGCTCGACTGGCGCGTTTGTCAGTGCCATCCGCAGATTTTCCAGATCGGCCTCGTCTTGAGCGATCGCTACCAAAGGCATCCCCCGACGAGGACGATACACCCCAATACTGCTCATCACCAGCTGAAAAGGCCCAGCCGTAAACTGAGGGTTGAGCTGTTTGTCGTACTCAAACTTGCTCAACATCAGCTGAAAAGAAAAAACCTGTCCGGGCGCAAACAACGGTGCATTGGGTAGCGATCGCGCCCTGAAAGTCGGCACCAGCTCTTCAAATGGCACGTCAACCGCTATTTGGGTATCCGCTGTCGTATCAAAGGAATAGATATAGCCGGGGCTGTCCCATCCGTCGCTATTGCGCAAAATTACCTTATAGCGCTGCCCGTCTCCTTTCACATTCAGCCGCAGCCCCGTCCAGCCTGAAAAGTCAAACGGCGGATCGAAATTTTGGGTTCTCACCGATGAAAACCCACCCGAATTATCAGTTGAGACGCTGCCAGCAAACACCGCCTTTTGGTCCCTGAGGAAAAAGTTTCCCTGGCTGACGCCGCCCATCACCACATCATCCAGAGTGCCCCAGGCTGAAATGTCATCGTCCGAAAAATCGAAAACGCTTTGTTCAATCTCCGAAGTTCCCAGGTATGTCGATAGTTCAGTCACTAGCGTCGAAGTTGAAGGTGCTAAAACGACCGCCGTATCTGCTGTCTTAAGCAGATGACCCAGTTCAGCGGTGGCTGCTGTAGTCGGCTCAGCTGTAGCCGTTAGGGCCGAATAAGGGTAAAAAATTAGATCTACGGTCGGTAAAGATTGCTTTTGTAGCCGATTGAACAGTTCAGATGAGCGATCGCCAATCACAACGGCCTTCTTCCGAATAGCGTTCATAGTTACACCGGGTACAGCTGAGCTTTGACCTAACAGCTGCTGCACCCAGCGAAAGCTGCCAATAAACGGAATTTCGCCAAAATGATTGAGCGTCGCTAAGAATTTTACCGGATCCCACTGAGATCCACCTTTAGAGGACATCTGGCTCTCCTATCGAAAGTTTTAGCTGAAATAACCGCTGAAGAATGCAAAACATGTGTAACCAGCCTGAGCTTTTTTCCAAACCAATTGGGCATAAGTAAATTAGGCCTGAAGTAACTATTATCACCTATCTGATAGAGTTCAGTCCGCGCAAAGAACCTCAGACTGTGCAGCGCTAATGTTTTAGATACCAAAGCTCTGCTCTACTCGAAGCAAACCGATTGAGCTGCATAACCTATCCGTATAGGCTCCTCAACTTGGCTGTAAGCGGCGCTGCCTCCTAGGTGACTTTTTAGAAACTTTACACAAACCGCCCCTTCTCTCTAAAGATTGGCTGAAGCCACAAAATATAAACCGGCCAATCTGTCTATCGAAAGCTAGTGTTGGTTTACCGCAAGTGACACATACAGCGAGCGCTTCTCCATATCCTCTCATTCGTACCGGTTCAGTCAGCCATCATTTGTTTCTACGCCTCTCTTAATTCCTGAACGCCTAATTCCTGAACGCCCAATTCCTGAACGCCTAGTCTAAAGAGCTATCACCCATGCGTGTCCTTCTCTACTCTTACAACTACCATCCCGAACCCATCGGCATTGCCCCACTCATGACAGAGCTCGCAGAGGGGTTAGTGAAGCGAGGCCACAAAGTAAGGGTAGTCACGGCAATGCCCAACTATCCACAGCGCAAAATCTACCCCGGCTATCAGGGCCATCTCTACAAGAGTGAAGTTTGCAATGGCGTAGAGATTGAGCGCTGCTTTGTAGCTGTTCGCCCTAAGCCGGGACTGATCGGTCGGGCACTGTTAGACGGCAGCTTTGCGCTGCTAAGCTTCTTCAAAGCAATCAGCGGCTGGCGACCAGATGTGATTTTGTCCACCAGCCCCTCACTGCCTGCTTGCCTGCCCGTTGCTGCCACTAGAGCCTTTCATCGCTGTCCTACAGTCCTAAGTCTGCAAGACATTCTGCCAGAAGCCGCCGTTCAAACGGGCCTCATCAGCAACAAGCTGGCCATCAAAGTTTTTGAACAGCTCGAAAGATTTGCCTACGCCAGCGCCACCAAAATTGCTGTCATCACTCCTTCTTTTGCTAAAAACCTGATTGACAAGGAGGTGCCTAAGCGCAAAATAGAGTGCATCTCTAACTGGGTAGATGTCAATTTTATTCGGCCTTTGCCCAAAGAGGATAATGCCTTCCGCCGAGCGCATGGCTTAGCAGGAAGGTTTGTTGTCCTTTACTCTGGCAACATTGCTCGTACCCAGGGCGTGCGCACCATCATTCGGGCAGCCGCGCAGATGCAAGACAACCCCGACGTTCGCTTTGTCATCGTCGGCGAAGAAAGCCAGCTCGCAGAATTAGAAAGCCTTCGCTTGGAACTAGGCGTACACAACCTGCATTTGCTGCCTTTTGTGAGTCGTTCAGAGCTGCCTGAAATGCTCGCAGCCGCTGATGTTTCGCTGATTATGCAAAAGCAAAACGTCGTCGGCTTTAATATGCCTTCTAAAACTCAGGTGATTATGGCCAGTGGCCGACCGGTGATTGCCTCGGTGCCTTCGCATGGTGCAGCCGCTGAAGCGGTACAGCATAGTCGTGCGGGCCTAGTGGTAGAGCCAGAGAGCCCAACTGAGCTGGCCAAAGCTATTCAATATCTGTACGACCACCCCAGACAAGTCGAAGAGTTTGGCCAGCGAGGACGTCAATATGCCATTGACAACTATTCATTTGGCCAAGCGCTAGCCGCTTACGAATCTCTACTGATAAGTGCCGTTGAACCGCAGACTGCTTTTGAGGCAGTACAGAAGAAGCCGCAGCAGCCAGTAGTGATTCTAGCTCAAGACAGGCGTAGCTCAGAGCTGGAAGAAGCCCGCTAAGCGGTCATTCACTGTCGAGCTGGCGCAGCAGATCGCCTAAGCGCCGCTGCGATTGACCGTAAGCAGCCCAGTCACCCGCTTGCAGGGCTTGTTCTCCCTCCTCGTAGGCCTCAATGGCGGACTGCACCAGGGCGCTACGTGCATCAGTCAGATTGCCAGCCGAAGTGTCGGCAGCGCGGTCTGGCGCAGATGAGGCAGTGGGTGCTGTTCCATTATCAGCTGACCCATTACTGGCTGGCGTGCTGCCAAATATGGCCTCTAGCGCTTCTGGCAGCGTCTGGCGCATAACGATGGTGTTCTTAAAGGCAACAATGACGCGCTTTAGCTCGGGCAGTGCGCCCTGATCTGCCTGTAGGTAAACTGGCTCAAAATAGAGCAAGGACTGATCGACCGGAATCACCAACAGATTGCCGCGAATAACGCTAGAGCCTTGCTGATTCCACAGGGTGAGCTGCTGAGAAATGTCGGGATTTTGGTCGATCCGGGCTTCTATTTGCCGGGGGCCATACACCAGCACCTGCTTGGGAAACTCGTATAGCACCAGCTGGCCGTACTGGTCACCATCGCAGCGGGCAGCCATCCAAGCGACCATATTGTCTTTACGGGAGGGGGTAAAGGGAAGGATTTGCAGGAACTCTTCGCCCGCTGCATTGGGCAGCCGCATAATCACGTAGTAAGGCTGCATGGGCTCGGATGTGCTGCTGTCTTCTAACTGCTGGGGCACCTGCCAGAGATCTTCCTGGTTGTAAAACACCTCTGTATCTTCCATATGGTAAGCCCGGTAAATCTGCGACTGAATTTGGAACAGGTTTAGCGGATAGCGGAAATGGGCGCGCAGCTGATCTGAAGCGGCGGTTAGAGGCGTAAACAGGTCGGGAAATACTTTTTGGTAGGTGGCTAAGATAGGGTCGGTGCTATCAATGGCATAGACCGTGAGCGAACCGTCGTAGGCATCAATGACAACCTTGGCAGCGTCGCGGATGTAGTTGGTCCCGCTAGCGGCAATGTCTTCTAGCTGTCGCTGGGTGGACAGCAGGATGTCGGCGTTGGGAGAGAGGGCTAAAGGTTCTGAGTAGGGGTAGCGATCGCTCGT
>JBBSNR010000272.1:0-4693 GCA_038260635.1 Phormidesmidales cyanobacterium | reverse complement strand
GCGAAAGGAGCCCGTATCGGCGCGAAGCTAACGTTGTGGCTGGCAACCAACTTATGAAAGGCTGGATCGGTGGCAAGGGTAACTTCAAAGCCTGCTTGCTGTAAGCCTCTAGCTAGTGCCACATACGGTTGGACATCGCCTCTCGAACCAGCAGTGAGAATTAAGATATGCTTAGTCATAGAATAACCTGTCTATTGTTTGTTAAGAACGCTGCAACTTAGCTGAATACAAACACTCTTTGTCTGTCGTCTGCCTGTCGTAAATAAATCTTATGTGTCAGAAGCAATTACAACGGTATTGGCAAGCTTACTTAGCCTCGCTCCCGCATACTTCATCTACAGCCGAAGGCTATGTGGCCGAGCAGTTCGGTGATAATGCTTCTCTAGCAGATGAACTAGGGGACTTGATTCTGAAGGGGGTTAAAACCGCGACTTGTTCCGCTTTGTGGGAATGGGAAACAGAAGGAAGTGAAATTCCTAGAGTGGGCCTAAAAACAATGGTACTTGACGGTCGTCACAGCCCGCTTTGCATCATTGAAACTACAGAAGTAGAAATTCGCTCGTTTAGTGGGGTAGATACACAGTTTGCCTTTGAAGAGGGTGAGGATGACCGATCTCTTGAATCTTGGCAGAGAGAGCATTGGAAGTACTTCTCGCGAGTGTTGCCCAAAATTGGCAAACAGCCAACCTCTGAGATGCCTCTAGTCTGTGAGCGATTCAGGGTTGTGTACAAATAGGATTTATTGTGAGCTGCCTGTTTGAGAGAATATGTTTATACTTTCGGGAGTCGCGATCGCCAGATGACTGACTGTTTGGCTAAAGATAGCCGTCTGCACCTGTGATCGCCTCATCTACCCAATGGTCGGCAGGCACATTGCCAAATGGCTGCGCAGAGAAGCCTTCAGCTACACTCACCCAATCTCTGTAGGTACAGTAAAAATAGCGGCTTGCGCTTGTACAGCGGCTATGGATGCCTGGTAGGACGAGTCAGGGAATGAGAGTTGCATGGGTGGGGCTCCTTGAAGGTGTCGATTGCACAATAGGCTGCAATCGGGAAAATATCGGGAAGTGGACAGTACCCATTGCTACTCGACCCCCATAATCTTGATAGAATAGTAGAGTTTGTTTGGAGCATGTAATGGATTCCCTGCATAACATAATGATCAGCTAGAAAACTAGGCAGTGTAAAGTTTTTCTTCGAGTGTGATTGGGAAGAGAGCAACGAACATTCCTTGTCCTAACTGATTTTGGTGACATCTTTCACGCTCAAGTCGCCTCGAAAGTCAAAGCTTTTGAATGCTTTGTTAATCTCAATGCCATCGCTTTGGGCTTGCTGCAAGTACTGGCTTTGAAGCTACCAAACTCGGTTTGGACTCACTTCCCGCGCTGGTTTCGCACTCTACCTGAACACGGCTTGCCCAGTGAACAAGTTATGCGAATGGCACTACAGCATCTACAGCCACAGGTTTTATCGAAAGCTAAGCCCTCTCTATTTCTCGCTAAATTACTCGCGGCTAAAAGTCAGCGCCTGATAGCCTGGCAGAACAGCCTTTAGCCGCTTAAACTGAAGGACATCTTTCAACAAAAACTTCGCACCGTCCAGATAGAAAAGGTAAATTCGTTTTTTTTGGCGCTGGGTAGTTTTGAGGAGACAGGGGGCAGGAGCAATTTTGCCTGCTGCCTCTCTAACTTACTCAGTATTGGTAGTGCTATTTCGTAAAGGATAAAGAATAATCGCTATTTTGAGGAAGTCCCATTAGGTAAGACCTCCACAATTGAGCTTTTTTCTCTGTCCTTTACATAAAGGCACTACCCTCAGTATTTTAGCTCTTGTCTCTTTCACTGATGTCAGTTCCGTTACATAATCATCAGCCTCTTACTTTTCTAAAAGTTCTTTTTTGCTCCCGGTTTCTTCTCTATTGCTCTCTATCTTAAAAGCATGAAGGCAAAAGCACATATCGCTCAACTAACTGCCTTCACAAACACAAATAAAAGCACAAATCCATTTCTCCGAGGTGATTCCATGAAACGTTTTGTAATTTCCAGCCTGTCTGTCTTGCTCGCTTCTGCTGCCGTTGCCCCGATGGCTCAAGCCTTTGACACCAACGTTGATGCAGATTTTAGTGTGCATGAGCTGCGCCTGCAGGAGCTAGATGCTCGCAATAAAGCGGTCAAGGGCGGCGAATCTTTTAATGTTCACCAGCTGCGCACGTCAGAATTTGATCAGCGTAACAAAGTGGGTGACAAGATCACAACAACGTCTCTGATCGATCAGCGCCACCGTGTGTTGGATCGCTATGGCTCTAAGTAGATCGCTCAGTGTAGATCGCTGAGTGCAACGCCATCCGTCTGAATTTAGTAGCTGAAGAACCTGCTAGGGCTTAGTGATTTTTCACTGGGCCCTTTTTCCTATGTTTGGCGATGGTCAGCCATTAAAAACTCTCCTTTGCTCCCGGCTTCTTCCCTATGTTCTCCTATCTTAAAAGTAAGAAAGCGAGAGGAAAGCTTGTTAAGCCTGAGGGCAGCAAGGCTTCACTGCTTTTTTCACAACTTAAAATCACTCTCTCATAGGTAACCTTCATGCAACGTTTTGCTATTTCTGGTTTGTCTGTTTTACTCGCTTCCGCTGTGATCGCCCCTATGGCCCAAGCCTTTGATGCCAAGCTTGATGCCGATTTTAGTATGCAAGAACTGCGTACCAGCGAAATGGACACTCGCAATAAGGGCGCTGAAAGTGAGCAGCCCTTTGACCTGCACAAGCTGCGCACTGCCGAGTTTGAGAACCGGAATAAAGCGGGCGATCGCCTATCGACAACGTCTCTAATCGAACAGCGCCATCAGGTGCTAGACCGCTATGCCTCCAAGTAAGACGCCTCATCTCCTCATCTCATAATGACTCCTCCTGGAGGGCCTGGCAAACCGTTGTCGGGCCTTTTTCTTTCCTGACACCCCATCCCTTCAACCTAGACCCACCATGACGACTACATCTGTCTCCCTCCCTAATACAGAGGTCCACAGCCTCCACTCCGATATCATCGGAGACGATTTTGAAATCTGGATTGCCCATCCTCAGGCTGGTTTCGCGCCTCTACCCCCTAGCCCTCCGGCAGTGCTCTACGTGCTGGATGCAAATCTCTGCTTCGGTACCGCCGTCGAAATGACTCGCATTATGCACAAGCTCTATGGAGAGCTGCCGCCGCTGCTAATTGTTGGCATCGCCTATCCTACTGATAACGGATTCTTGCAGGGAGCACTTCGCACCCGCGACTTTACCCCATCAGCAGATCCTGGCCTGGCGGCAATGGCCGCTTCTCTCCCAAAACCGGCACAAACTTTTCAGGTAGAACCGCCAATGGATGGGGGCGATCGCTTCCTTCAGTTCCTCCAAAGCGAAGCTAAACCGTTTGTCTCGTCGCGGTTTGAGGTAGCCGCAGAGAACTCAACCATTTTTGGCTCCTCACTGGGCGGGCTCTTCGTGACTTACGCACTGCTGAACGCACCTGAGTCATTCGACAACTTTATCGCTGTCAGTCCCTCACTCTGGTGGGACAATGAAATGATGTTTTGCCTGGAGGCAGCTCAGGCTGAGAAAGGTCGATCTAACTCCCAGGGAGGTCATCAACCCAAGGTCTTTCTGGCTGTTGGAGAACTAGAGGAGACGCCCGAGATTCCGATGCTTGCCCGGTTTAAAACGGTCACTAATGTACGTCGGATGGCCGACCAACTCGGCTGTTGGGAAAATCTCAGCGTTCAGTCAGCCGTGATTTCAGACGAGACTCACACTTCGGTCATTCCGGCAGCGCTAACCAGAGGATTGAGAAGCTGTCTATCGCGCCTCTAAGCTATTTTCTGCCCGCATCAGCTGCCAATTTCTGGTCATAAAGAAAGTCTCAGTCAAAAACTTGGCTGAGACTTTTTTAAGATCTGATGGCTCTGGCTATTCAGCCGCCATACGTCATTACATCAGTCTCTCATATCCGGATTAATCACATCTACAGCATCTGCCTCAACGTGATGTCCGTAAGGGTAAGGGAGATTTCGCGAGACTTGCCAGGTGATCAGCTGACCGCTTTCGTCAGCGCTGTGTAAGAACAGCCCGGAGGATGTAAAGGCGATCGCACTCACTGGCGCACCATGGCCTTCTAGCTCAAAGACAGTTTTACCGACCCCACTCTCTGCTTGCATATCCAGCACATAGACCTTGTGGTTGCGACAGCCCACAGCTAAATAGCGCCCTGAGGGATTAAAAGACAGAGCCGTGATGCCGGGATACTCACGAGCGGTCAGATCGTGACGCTGGTTGCTGTAGATCCGCAGCCTGGAGCCGCAGCCGACAGCGAGCTTGTAACCATTAGGGCCAAAGCATACGACGCTTGCGTGAGCAGCCGAGGCTAGCGTATTGACCGGGCCATAGAGATCTAGCGGATTTTCCCACAGCCTGACACCTTCGGTACCCAGAGCGATCGCCAACTGCCCGCCCCGTGAATTGATGGCTATGCTTCGAGCAGCGCGATCGCTTTGTTCTTTGAGCTTAGATATTTCTCGAATTAAAGGTAACTACTCAGGCTGAGGTAGGAGCGAGTGAGCACTCCCAGAGAACAGATCGACCAGTGCATCCAAGACATCAAGTCCTTGCTTTCGCAGAGTTGATAAATAACCACGAATGCGACAGAAGTCTCTAGCCCCTTGCTCAG
>JBBSNR010000271.1:0-4699 GCA_038260635.1 Phormidesmidales cyanobacterium | reverse complement strand
GAGTACGAATTTGACCTGGAAAAAGCGGCGACGCTGCTAGATGAAGCCGGGTGGAAAGATACCAATGGCGATGGCATACGAGATAAGGGCGGCGTAGAGATGACTATTCTCTTTACCAGCTCGGTCAACCCGGTGCGGCAAAAGACCCAGGAGATTATCAAGCAAAATCTCGAATCTGTGGGGATGGCTGTAGAGCTTAAGAGTGTGGAATCTGGTGTGTATTTTGGCGATCCGGCCAATCCCGATTCGGTCAATCGGTTTAATGCTGATTTGCAGCTATTTGCCTTCGATAGTGAAACGCCCGAACCTGATTCGTACATGGAGCTGTACGCCTGCAATCAAATCTCACAAAAAGAAAATCAGTGGTCTAAAGAGAATTCTTCTCGCTACTGCAATCCTGAGTACGATGCGCTGCTAGAGAAGCTCAAACAAGAGATCGATCCTGATAAACGCAAGGCGCTGTTTGTTGAAATGAACGATCTGTTGATTGACGATGTGGCGCTGATTCCGCTGGTGCGGCGGAGTGACCCCTATGCGATCGCTACCTCCCTCACCAATTTAGAATTCACCCCGTGGGCTGCCAGCACCTGGAAAATCAACGATTGGGGCCTCCAGTAGGGCATGGGCAAATATCTTTTAAAGCGAATGCTGATAGCCATTCCCACCCTAATCGCCATCAGTATAGTGATCTATCTGGTGCTAGCCTTAGCCCCCGGCGACCCCTTAGGAGAACTTGCCAACAGCCCCTCCATCACCGCCGAAGTCAGAGAAAACATCCGCCGCAGCTTGGGCCTCGATCAGCCGATCTACATCCGCTATGTAAAGTGGGCAGCTGCCTTTCTCACGGGCAATATGGGCTATTCGTTCGTCAGCCCTGTGCCCGTGAGCGCCCTGATCTGGCAGCGCCTGCCGGTGACGCTGTGGGTAGTGGGGCTAGCCTATTTGTTTTCGGTAGCGATCGCCTTTCCCCTCGGCATTCTCTCCGCCCTCAAGCGCTACACCTGGGTAGACCAGATCGTCACCACCTTTGCCTTTGCGGGCTTTTCCATCCCGCCCTTTTTCACCGGTCTGATTTTCATTATTATCTTCAGCGTGTGGCTGGGCTGGCTTCCCTTCATCTACGACAGCAATTTGACGGTCAACAGTTTTACCAGCTTCATCGCTCAAGTAAAACAGTCAATTATGCCGATTGCCGTCTTAGCACTATTTCAGACTGCCGTACTCATGCGCTACATCCGCGCCGCCGTGATCGAGCAGCTGAATATGGACTATGTGCGTACCGCCTACGCTAAAGGACTCAGCGGCTGGACTGTGATTGTTCGGCACGTTTTGCGCAACGCCCTGATCCCGGTTGTCACCCTGATCGCGCTGGATATTCCCACCGTTTTTACCGGGGCGCTAGTCACCGAGCAAGTGTTTCGCGTGCCGGGTATTGGCTCGCTGCTGATAGACTCCATTACTCGCAGCGATACCCCCGTGGTGATGTCAATTACTTTTATTTACGCCATTTTAATCGTGGTGTTTAATTTAATAGCTGATGTCCTCTACGGCGTCCTCGACCCCCGCATTCGCTATTCGTAAACTTTAGCACTGGCCTTGAAAGGGAATCACTTCTCCCTCACAGGCCACGTATGCGCAGGTATACTTCGATAGGGTCACCTCGTAGCCGCCGGTAAATTCACCAAAGGAAGGAAGGGTGAGTCGTCGATGATCGTGCTCTACAAAAAAGCAGGGCAGGCGGAGGCTGTCTGTGGGCGATCGCAACCTCACCACCGGATGAATATGCCCGCAGATATTGATCGCTGCGTCGTGCTTTATCTCCGGCTCGTGGCTCAGTAAAAAAGGCCCCAGCATGACCGCACCTGCGTGATAATCCATCGGCAGAGGCGGCAGCGACGATACTAAGCGGCGGTCGTGATTGCCCACAATTAGAGATGTTTCTACGCCGGTTTCTTTGAGGAAATTGTCCCAATCAACAAGCACTTCAGGCACGAGCGATCGCCTTGAATGAAAGAGATCGCCGAGGATGAACAGTTGCTTAGCCTGGGTTTGGGTGAGGAGAAGTCGCAGCCGATCCAAATTCTCTTGATTCACCGTGCTAGCAATCGGAATGCCCAGTGATTGAAACGTTTCCGCCTTGCCTAAATGCACATCAGAGACGAGCAGCGCCTCCACTTCAGGCAAATACAGCGCCCTGTCATCCAGCAGCTGCAAGCGACGGTCAAACAAACTGATCTCATTAGCGAGTGAAAGAACCATCCCCTTAAGGCGTCAGCGTTCGGCGCAGCAGATTTCCGTGACTCACCACCGAACTCATCAGTCCCCAGCGCACCGAGTTAGAGGTTTGCCCAAACAGCCCTAGCATTGCCTGCACGATTTCTGGCAGGGCCATTGTATCTGCTAGAAATCCTGACCACTGAGGTTTGTCCAATTCAAAAAAGGCGGTAAAAAACTGCTGCAAATTACGAGTGTCAAAGGCCATCAGGTTCTCTAGGCCAAATGTGTAGAGGTAGTGTTTTCGCAGGCGTTCGGTAGGCCAGAGGGCTTGCCAGGCGGTTTGAGCCGTTTGGGTTGGGGAGGTGTTTGGGGCTTCTAGGGCGCGGGCGATCGCCTTGGCCAGATCAGGCCCGCGCCGCAGCATTGCCCCCACCATGTAGCCCGTTGCCGGATGCACCATACTCGCCGACCCGCCAAAGCCCACTACCGGCTGATTCAAATCAGGAATAGGCATATTCATCGGGAACAAACAGCGCTCAGTGTGAAAAGTATCTGTCACCGTCACCCCGCGCTGAGCCAGCCGCTGATGGAGCCGCCGCTCTAGCGTATCAAAACCAATCGCTGGCGCATGAGCCAAAGAGGTCTCTTCAATAAAATAAACGTCGTCTCCCAAATCCATCGCGTACAAAAAGGTCGGCGGCAGCGCTCTCTCTGGCGCAGGCAAATAGTCGTCCCGATAGTCCATTAGCACCATCTGCCCCGGCTGAATCGGCGGCGCAGAAAATCGCCCGACAATGCCATAAGCCGCCTGATAAGCAATCGGCTTAGTCGCAACAGGCCGCTTCACCAGCGCCGGATTGTGGCCAGTCGCATCGATTACCAGCCGAGCACTATAGGTCTTCCCGGCTTCGTCCACCACTTCAGAACGCCTGGATGAATGCGATATGCCAGCAACTTTGCCGTGATGCCAGGCAACGTCATGCGCCCGACTCTGCGCTAACCAGTGCCCTTGCAGCTTCTCGCGATCAATCAGGCCGTAGTCCCGCCGCAGCGGAATCGCCCCCTGACCCATATGTGCCACCGTATTCTGCCAGCGATGGTCTAAAAATTCGCTCATCCCCATTGCTTCTAATTCGTCCACCCAAATGCCATAGGTGTTCGGCCAGGGCTTTGCTGGGTCAATCGCCGTTAGCCCCGTCACCTTTAAACCCCGCTGCCCTAGCGCCGCTGCCAGCGATAGCCCCGCTGGCCCTGACCCAATCACCAATACATCTGACATGAAACCCACTGCTTACCAAGGTGTCTGCTTATTTTACCGGGTTAGCCATGCGTCCGCCTAACCCCATTGGCAAACATCATCTACGCCTGAGTATCGATGCCAGCACAGCGATCGCTTGATAATCTAAAAATCAATAGCGTCATAAAAAATTCTAGAGGAAGCCCAGAGCAGTATGGAGCCTGATCAGCTAAGCGGAGAAACCATCAACCGCGTCATCGAGATGGCTTGGGAAGACAGAACCCCTTTTGAAGCCATTGAGATGCAGTTTGGCCTGAAAGAGAAAGACGTGATTGCCGTTATGCGACGCCATATGAAGGCTTCTAGCTTCAAGATGTGGCGCAAGCGGGTAAGCGATCGCAAAACCAAACACGCCAAAAAACGTAGATTTGAGGTCGGGCGCTTCAAATCTAGCAATCAAAAAAACTACTAGCCCATAGGAACCAGCAGCATCAACTAGGATGAGCTGCTAACAGCTGTTTTCCTGCTTCGATTCTAGAAGTCTCGCCGACTAAGATGCACGCTGACAGTACGCTGAGATCTAGCGAGGATAGCGCCGGAATCAGGCTGTGGTTCACTTTTTTATAGCCGCTGTTTTGCAGGTGATAAACCTCTAAAGCGCCGTCTTCCCAAAACCATACTTCATGCACCGTCAGCGCCTGATATCGCGCTAGTTTTGTAATGTCGCCGCTGGTAAAATTGACTTCGATTGACAGCTTGAAACCTTGAATTTCGTAAGATTCATCAGCCTCAACAGAAGCAATCTCTGCTTTCTCCTGTGTCATTGAGCCAGTTGGCTCAAACTCCAGCTCATGCTGGAACAAAAATGTTTCAATTAAAAAACCGATAATGCTCTTGAATAGCTCATGTGCTTTTCCCGGCATAAGAATTTCAACTGTTCCATCAAAATAGAACAGCCGGATACCTCGACTATTTTCAAAGCCCTTCTGTAGGTGCTTGAATTGTTCCCAAGTTCTACCCTGCTGAATGGTGAGAACGTCGCCTCTGGCAATCTCGACCCGAGTAGAAGTTGATCTAGCAGCAGTTTTCATGTTTTATCTCAGGCAGCTATGCAGCGGCTAAATCCAAGCTTTAGAGTGCATCAGTCGATCATAGCATTTTGACTTCGTACCGCTACTTATCCCACTGTTTTTTGAGGCGTTCGATGCGATCGCGCAAGCTCTCATTCGTCAACCGCGAACTCAG
>JBBSNR010000270.1:0-4702 GCA_038260635.1 Phormidesmidales cyanobacterium | reverse complement strand
TCTGCTGGTCTGTAATCCGCTGGCCTTGCCAGTGTGTAGACTGTCCCAGTTTTAAGTTCTTGGGTTGAGGGCGCATGACCTATCAATTTGAATTTCGCCCCTATCGGCGGCCTTTTCGCCAGCCGATTAAAACCAGCCATGGAACGTGGATGTATCGCGAAGGGGTGATTTTGAGGTTTGCCGATGAGCAGGGGCGCTTGGGATTTGGCGAAGTAGCGCCGCTGCCCTGGTTTGGCACAGAAACGCAGGCGCAGGCGGTGGCCTTTTGTGCGCAGGTGCCTCGGCAGATTTCTGCTCACAATGGGTTTGCGATTTTGCCGACAATGCCAGCTTGCAAATTTGGGTTTGAAGTGGCTCTCAGCAATCTTTCGCGCGATATTTACTCCAGCGAGCTAGAACCCCATCGCTGTAGCGCCCTGCTGCCTGCCGGTCAGTCAGCGCTGTCGGCTTGGGCGGCGCTGTGGGCGGTGGGCCATCGCACCTTTAAGTGGAAAATTGGCGTAGCGCCCGTGTCGGTTGAGCTGGCGTGGCTGCATAAGCTGATGGGGCAGCTGCCGCTGGGCGCTAAGCTCAGGCTGGACGCGAACGGCGGGCTGGATGAACTGACTGCTCACCATTGGCTGGATCAGTGCGATCGCCTCGGTCACCGGATTGAATTCATTGAGCAGCCGCTGCCGCCAGAGCACTTCACCGACCTGCTCAAGCTTGCCCACCGCTACCAGACCCCGATTGCCCTAGATGAATCAATCACCACGCTAGATCAGCTTAAGACGCACTATTTTCGAGGTTGGCGCGGTGTCTATGTGGTCAAAGCGGCTATCTCGGGTTCGCCTAGCCGCCTGAAACAGTTTTGCGCTGACTATCCGATTGATATTGTGATTTCTTCGGTTTTTGAAACCGATATTGGCCGTCAGGCGCTGCTCGATCTGGCGGTAGAGCTAGGGGCACTGATGCCTCATGCGCCCCAGCGGGTGATGGGTATGGGCACTCAGCAGTGGCTACCTAATGACGGGCTTGACGACCCAGACTGGGAGGCGCTGTGGGATCGATTGGAGCAGTTCACCCAATGACCACGCCAGCCGAGCTGTGGGAGCGGCTCAGTCGGCGGGGGCTTAGTCAGCAATGGCCCGATCAGCAGTGGTTAGTAGGCAGTGACTATCGGCTGTTGGATTGGTGTAAGTTGGTGGGCGATCGCCGCCGTCAGCTAGAGCAATTTGTCTGGCGTTCCGATCAGTCGCTTTCAGTCCGTCCGCTGGTTCTGATAGCTGACGCCGATCCTCTAGATTTCTTAGCGGGTTTTTGGGCCGCACTGTTAGCGGACTGGCATGTTGCTCTGGCCAATCCACAGTGGGGCGCTCAAGAGCGGCAGTCGGTGAGTCGGCTGATTTACCCGCAAGTCGTTTGGGGGCAACCTCCCGAGCGCTGTAACGAACCGACCCTGCTCAATCTAGACTGCGCCGAACCCGCTATTTTGGTCCCAACCGGAGGCAGCAGTGGTCAAGTAAAGTTTGCCTTTCATCACTGGTCTAGCCTGGTCGCCTCAGTAGACGGATTTTGTCGCTATTTCAAGGCGGCTGGCGGCCCGATTAACGGGTACTGCGTACTGCCATTGCACCATGTCAGCGGACTGATGCAGGTACTGCGAGCCTGGGTCAGTGGCGGGCAAGTGATTATCGCGCCTTTCAAGCAGCTAGAAGCGCTGCCGCCGCAGCTGCACTGGTCTCAAGACTGGCCCCAAGACTGGTTTATCTCCTTAGTGCCTACTCAGCTAGAGCGGTTGATGCGAGCGGGCAAAAGCGCCTGGCTTAGCCAGTTTCAGGCAGTACTTCTGGGCGGTGCCCCTGCTTGGCCTGCCTTACTAGACCGGGCGGCTGCTCAGCAGATTCCCCTGTGCCTTTCCTACGGTATGACTGAGACGGCGGCGATGGTGACGGCGCTTCGCCCTCAGGCTTTTTTGCGGGGCGATCGCAGCTGTGGCCCTGCCCTGCCTCATGCCAGCATTCATATTGTGCAAAACGGTCAGCCGCTGCCTGCCGAAAGCATCGGTCAGATTGCGGTGAGTTCAAAGGCACTGGCAGATTCGCCGCCCGGAGAAATCGCTCGAAAGACTTTTTACACCGATGATTTGGGCTACCTGAGCTTGGACGGGCGGCTGCACATTACCGGCAGGGCCAGCAGCAAAATTATCAGCGGGGGTGAAAATATCTTCCCAGCTGAGGTAGAGGCCGCGCTGCGTAGCACCGGTCAGGTTGTAGATGTCTGTGTGGTGGGTTTGCCCCATCCCCAGTGGGGTGAAGCGGTGACAGCAGCCTATGTGCCAGCTGATCCGAGCGTGTCTGAAGGCAGCCTGCGGCAGGCGATCGCTCAGCAGCTTAGCCCCTACAAACGGCCCAAGCACTGGATCTCCCTGCCTGTTTTGCCGCGTAATCTCCAGGGGAAGATCAATCGGCGGGCGCTGCTGGCTCAGATAGCGACTCTATCCAGCGAGCCAGATCTGGCGTTAGCGGGTGACGGCGACGCCCCTGAGTACTGATGCACACATGCCGGGTGAGAGCCTGAGCCAGTGGCTCTCCTGACTCAGACTGCGGATGCCGGGCAGTCACACTGTAGGTCACCTCAAAGCTGTGAGGGCTGAGCTGTTTGGGCGTGAGGGTGATAGCGATCGCCTCTCCGCAAAACAAAGGCTGATAAAAATCTGCCTCAGCATGAACAACCGGCACTGCCGTCTCACCAGCCCCCGAAAAGAACTGTCTGAGGTCAACAGCAGCTGCCGCTAGCGAGGCTTCATAAGCTTCGTGGCAGAGCGTCAGCAGGTTAGCAAAATAGACAACGCCAGCGGCATCAGTCTCATGAAAACGAACGACCCGAAAATAGCAGAAGGACATGGTGCCGCTCGTATGCCATCTGTGCTGATGCTAGCTAGGATTCAGCTAGCTGGCGTTGGGCTGAGCTGGCCGGAAAGAAATGCCATTTTGACCTGGCAGCTCAGGCAGCAAGACTGATGAACCAGCCTGAGTCGGTGCCTCCTGTGCCCTAGCGGCACTCAGGTAATCGGCCAGGTTAAAAGCGTGCGTAGGATCATTGAGAGCCCTCACCAAATTAGCCAAAGACTGCTGAATGAGACCGTCTGGGTTAATCAACACCCAGCCGTCAGCGGTGAGCTGATGCATCTCAAAGTGCAGGTGAGGGCCCGTAGAGTTGCCAGTACTGCCAACCAGTCCAATCACATCACCCTTTCTCACCTGCTTACCCGGCTCTACCAAAATTTCGGAGAGGTGAGCATAGCGGCTCTCTAGCTGAGTCCCATCGGCCTGGTGGCGCAACACGACCATGAGCCCATAGCCACCGGCATAGTCTGCGGCTGTCACCACGCCGTCTTGGGCAGCTAAAACAGGCGTACCCTGAGCTACGCCGATGTCAGTGCCCGCGTGGAAGCGCTGGTCACCGGTAATGGGGTGAACGCGGAAGCCAAACAGCGATGTAATCTGCGCAGGAATTGCCAGCGGAAAAATAAACTGCCGAGCAGCCTGAAGGTTGACTAAAGGGCGCACTGAGCGGTTGAGAAATTCGCGACCCGCAGCGGTTGTCGAACCAGAAAAGCGAATACCAGCGGCGCTAAAGCTCACCGGACCGACATTGACCGCTGGCCCACTGGCCACCGATGATCGTCCTGCTGGGGCGCTAGTCGCTGTGCTGGCTGCTGTACTGGCCGCGCTGGAAGCCGCCTGCCCAGAAGCTGCTGCTCCCCCAGACGCACAGGCTCCGTTAGGGACAGCCTGCCCTTGCCCCACTGTAAATTCACAGCCGGTTGACTGCTCAGAAATCACTACGTCAGGGGCTTCAGTCGCGCCCACGCTGTAGTCTGTGGGGTCTACAAAAACGCTGTTGTATTCCTCGGGCAGATTGCCTTCTGGTAGGGCAGCCGGAACCAGCTCGGTGGGTTGAACCGGAGCCGCTTGTACGATGGGAGGAGCGGCTGGCTGAGCCGCTGGCGCAATGTCTGGCACCGTTTGAGTCGCTGAGGGGGCGGCGGTACCGGGTGCGGCATCGTCCATCGCTATTAGTGTAGAGGCTACAGCGCCTGCTTCAATCAGTCCCAGCAGGGGGTTGTGGCGCTGAGCGGGCTTGGCGGCAGCCTTTTTGACGGAGGTGAAGGTGGGCGGCGCGACTGGAGTGACTTGGGGTGCGATCGCAGCGGCACTGTCAAGGTCAACCGCTGGGACGATGGCTGGCACACCAGCAGATAGCGTCACCGAAGCTGAAGAAATATCGGGGATAGCGAAGGATGCTGCGGCCACCGAAGGGACGGGCGGCGCATCGATCAATGCGGCTGCAACCAGTTGAGCCGTCGGTCGCAGCTCAAACGCTGGCTGTGCTGAATATGAAGCAGCCTCGTATGAAGCAGCGCTGACAGCTGTATAGCTAACGTTGGTAGCGGCAGTTTCAGCAGCGGCGGCGTCAGCTGAGAAATCAATCACTGAGAAATCAGGACTCTCCGCTCTGGCAAAGTTCACCTGGCTAGCCACAAAGCTGAAACTGCCCAGCAATCCCAGCGTGACAAACCAGCATCTCTGCAATCTGTAGCGGTTGGTGGAGCTGTCCTCCTGGTTTGCTTTAGGCTGGTCTGCCTTGAGCTGGTCTGCTGTGGGCTTGGCAGTATGCTGGGGCGCAGTCATAGTCAATAACCTAAAATAATCCCGAT
>JBBSNR010000269.1:0-4704 GCA_038260635.1 Phormidesmidales cyanobacterium | reverse complement strand
GATCGCCTCTCAATCAGGTAGTATAGATCTTCGGGCTTGTCTGGCCTTTGATGCTCCCCTTGATTAACCGCAGACCGAACACGCAGACCGAACACATAGCACTCTCATGGAACTAACAATTGACTGCACCCAGCGTGCGGCGGACGAAAAGCCCAAAAAACTGCGCCGGGAGGGCACCTTGCCAGCCGTGCTCTACGGACATGACGGCTCCAACTCTCTGGCTCTGAAGCTCAGCAACTACCAGGCCGAGGCTTTGTTGCGTCGGGCATCCGTCAACAAATCGGTGATCACCGTCAATGTGACTGACATTCCCTGGAGCGGCAAGGTAATCTTGCGCGAAGTGCAAACGCATCCGTGGAAAAACAAGATACATCACCTCAGCTTTTTCTCTATTGCTTCACAGTCAGAAATTGAAGTGAGTATGCCGATTCACTTTGTCGGCGACGCGATTGGCGTGACTGATGAAGGGGGCACGCTCGATATGGTCATGACCGAAATTCAGCTGAAGTGTCCGCCCGACGCGATTCCTCAGTCTCTCGATGTCGATGTCTCTGCGATGAAGATTGGCGACGCGCTGCACGTAGGCGAAATCACGCTGCCTAAGGGCAGTTCGGTCGCAGTAGACCCGGCGCTGCTGGTGGTTTCTGTCTTAGCACCGCGCACGATGGCAGCGGCTGATGGAGAGGAGACTGGGACTGCGGCGATCGCTCCCGAGGGAGAAAGCACTGCTGAAGCGAGCGAGAAAGAAGCCGCTTCTTAGATTAAATAGACGGGCCAATGCGACAAGCCCTTCAAACGTAAAAGGGCCAGGGATAATATTTCCCCGGCCCTTTTCTGGCGTTTATCCCAGTCACTCCCTTTAAACTTTTTAACCCGCAATTTCTCTATGGCTGATTCTACGCTGCCTATCCTCATTCAGCAGATGCTTGACCCGGCGTTTTATCCCCATCCGGTGACAGCGCCCGTTCGCCTGATGCAGACACATGTTTCTTACGTGTTGCTGACCGGGGACTATGTTTACAAGCTCAAGAAACCGGTTGATTTCGGCTTTTTAGACTATTCCACCCTGGAAAAGCGTCAGCATTTTTGCCACGAAGAACTCCGCCTGAACCAGCGAGGAGCAGGCAGGCTGTATCTAGAAGTGGTGTCTGTTACCCAGTCTGAAACTGCCGAAGATCAGTTTGAAATAAACGGCAGCGGAGACCCGGTTGAGTACGCGGTGAAGATGCGTCAGTTTCCGCAGTCGGCGCTACTGAGCGCTCAGTTCGAGCAGGGCGAACTGAGTGAGGAGAAGGTGCGGCGGCTGGCTAGGGCGATCGCTCAATTTCACAGCGAAACTGCCACCAACGACCATATCCGCACCTACGGTGACCCTGAGCAAATTCGTCAGGCTTTTGACGAAAACTACGAGCAGACCGCAGGTTTTGTGGGCGGCGATTCGATTACAAAGCCCCAGACTCAGCAGCAGTTCGAGGAAACTAAAGCCTATACCGACCGCTTTTTTGAGACTCGCCAGCCGCTCTTTCAGCAGCGCTTAGACCAAGACCGGATTCGCGCCTGTCACGGCGATCTGCACCTGGGCAATATCTGCGAGTGGGAAGATCAGATTTTGCTATTCGACTGCATCGAATTTAACGAGCCCTTTCGCTTTGTCGATGTCACGTACGACGTTGCCTACGTTGTGATGGATTTGGAGCTGGCGGGCCGAGGCGATCTCAGCAATATTTTTCTCAACCAGTACGTCGAGGAGACCGGCGACTGGGAAGGGCTAGAAGTGCTGCCGCTGTACGTGAGCCGCCAATCCTACGTGCGAGCTAAGGTGACCTCGTTTATGCTGGGCGATCCATCCGTACCGGAGGCAGATCGACAGGCGGCGAGCGATAGGGCCGCTAAGTACTACCGGCTGGCCTGGTCTTATGTGCAGAAAAAACAGGGCGCTGTCGTGGCGATGGTGGGCCTATCGGGTTCGGGCAAGAGCACGACTGCTCGGACCCTAGCGCAGCAAACCGGCGCTATTCATCTGCGTTCGGATGCGGTGCGTAAGCACTTGGCAGGGGTGCCGCTGTATGAAAAAGCGGGTGACGAGGCCTACACCTCAGTGATGACTGATAAAACTTACACGCGGCTGATTGAGCTAGGAACGCGGCTGGCTAGTCAGGGCTACCGAGTGATTTTGGATGCAAAGTTTGACCGTAAGGCTAAGCGCCAGGAGGCGATTGCTGCCGCTCAGTCTAAAAACCTGCCGCTCATGTTCCTGCACTGCACTGCTGCCGATGCGGTGCTCAAAGCCCGCCTGGATGAGCGCAGCGGCGATGTTGCCGATGCAACTGCTGCTATTTTGGCCAGACAGTCTATGGAGCCCCTTGACGCCGATACGCCGGTAAAAACGATAGACACTACTCAGCCCACCGCAGATATTCAGCGGCAGCTGAGCGATGCGTTTGACCCAGCGCAGTAGGGCGAGACGATTAGAACCGGCTATGCCTGCTGGATTGCCTGCTATATTGAGGGCACTCAACCAGCGTTGACAGAACTAATCCCTGTGGCTGATTTAATTATTCCGGCGGCCTTACGGCTTTGGCTGGTATTTTTGCTAGTATTCGTCTTTTTGAAATATCCGGTGCCCTTTAGCATTTTGTTTGGGGCGATCGCCGGCTTTGCGGGTGGCCTAGTGACGGCTTGGGCTCAGGTAAAAGGCGGCGCTCCGCCGACCCCAAAAGACAGACCGCCGACTGACAAACTGCGTCGCCCTGACCCCGGCGGCGCGGATGTTAACCCACGCTGGGAGGTACCTTTTATGAAGACCAACAAGGCCAAGCAGCGCTACATAGAGCGCCAAAAGCGAGCCCGAGACCGGCGGGTGAAGTAGACCGTTATGCTGTCAAAGAATGTGTCGGTTTTGGGATTTATCACCTGCGAGGTTGGGTGTAGCGGAGCGCAGCGTTTCTAAGGCGTAGCAGGCTTCTCTCCCTGCTTGACTTCAAAATATTGCTGCAACACTTTTTTTACCATCGGTGCTGCAAAGGATCCGCCACCCCCACCAGAGTGCTCGCCAAAGGCCACCACGACAATCTCTGGTTTGTCTGAAGGGCTATAGGCCCCAAACCAGGTATGAGACTCTCCCGGTGGGGCTTCTGCGGTACCACTCTTGCCTGAGATGGGCGGCAAAGCGGGGTCAGCAACTGCCCTACCGGTGCCATTGGTCACCACCTCACGAAGGCCATCCTCTATCACCCTCACCGTACTTGGTGCAAGCCCTAGAGATTCCGTCCATTGTTTGGTCTCTTCCTCATCCATCACTAAGTGAGGCTTGACCATATTGCCGCCATTAGCAGCAATGGCAAACATCACAGCAATCTGGAGAGGGGTCGCAAGCACGTTGCCCTGGCCAATAGAGGCATTGATAGTATCGCCCAAGTACCAGCCCTCCCCCATGACTTCTTGCTTCCATTCTGGCGTAGGGACTATGCCCTTATCTTCTTCCAAGACCAGCTCAATGCCAGTATGTTGGCCCAGGCCAAACTTGTGCATCCACTTTTCAAGTTCCTTTTCACCCACGGCGCGGCCCACTTGATAGAAGAAGGTATCGCTGCTCATCGCCAGCGCCCCGCGAAAGCCCAAAGGCCCAAACCCAGCATTGTTCCAGTCCCAAAACTGAATACCGCCAATCGTGATATTGGGATAGGTCGGCAGCACCACCTCAGAAGAGAACTTGCCAGATTCCATACCCGCCGCCGCCGTAATTATCTTAAACGTACTGGCAGGCGGATAGGCGCTCAGAGCGCGGTTAACCAGCGGATTGCCCCGACTCTGAAGCTGGTTCCACTGAGCCTCAGAGATTCGGGTCGAAAAAATATTCGGGTCGAAGGTAGGACGGCTAACCATTGCCCGAACTGCGCCGTTGCGAGGGTCAATAGCGACAATAGCACCGGTCTGATTGCCCAGGGCCTGCTCAGCGGCTTGTTGCAGATCCATATCAAGCGTGAGCTGCACATCTTGCCCAGAAACTGAAGGCTTTTCACCAATCACTTTGAGCACCCGGCCACTGCTGTCTACTTCTACCTGCTGACCGCCCCACTGACCTCTGAGGGTAGGTTCTAGGGCCATTTCTACGCCCATTTTGCCGATCACATCGCCGATGCGATAGTTCTCATCTTCGAGCCCTACCAGCTCTTCGTCATTGAGTTCGCCGGTATAGCCCAAAACATGAGCTGCCAGGTCGCCGCGAGGATAGTTGCGGACGGCTTCTGCCTCAACTCGTACACCGGGCAGTTCTTGAGCATATTCAGCGAGCGCTGTGGTCTGAGCAGAGCTGACTCCGCGAGAAATGGAAACTGACTTGCTCAGGTTATAGCTGTTCAAATCAAGGCGATCTTGAATCTCAACGGCGGGTACATCGAGAATTTGAGCCAGACGCTGAATCACTTGATCGCGATCGCTCTCTTCTTTTGGAAGGGTAATCGGCCAAATGGAAACAGAATGAGAGAGCCGAGAGCCCACCAAAATATTGCCTTTGCGGTCAAAAATGGTGCCTCGGGCAGGGCGTCTAGGGAGCAGCAGCACTCGGTTATCTTCAGCGAGTTCGCGGTTGTACTCTCCTTGGACCAGCTGTAAATAAGCCAGGCGAGAGCCAATGCCGCCAAGCATAACCAGGCTCAGCAGCAGCATAATCACGACAGATTGATATTGGCGGCCAACGGTGCG
>JBBSNR010000268.1:0-4741 GCA_038260635.1 Phormidesmidales cyanobacterium | reverse complement strand
TCGGTCTGTAAGGGCTGTAAAGGACGAATTAGCACCACTGGGGTCTGCTCATCGGCATTGCCAGCAGGGTTGTCAATCAGCGCCTGGATTAACAACTGCTGATCGGTGTCGGCAGTCGCTGCTAGTATTTTAACCGCTTTTAAATCGTTGACATCGACGATGGCTGCTTTGAGGCCGGTTTCTTGGTAAATTTGGTCTACGAGCTGCTGAGAGTGCTGCGGGCCGAGCACAATAAATTGATCGAAGGGCGGCAGGGTGCCGGTGACATCGTCAATTAGGCGGGCTTGCTCACCGGCTAGCTGATAGAACATGCCCGGTTTGCCGCCGATTTTGGCGATCGCCCCCACCAAAAAAGCGATCGCCACCTGCCAGGGCCCAGAGACATCGATTAGCGTTTGCATCCCGCAGGCGGTCGCCAGACTGGAAGTCGGCATAAAGTAATAGCACAGCCGCTTTGCTAGCCAGCCCGGTTTGACCGCAGTGGGATGTCGCAGTCGCCCCTGCATAACTGCGACCGGGGTTTCGCCAATGGTGACAATGTCGCCGGGCTGAGCGCAGGGCTGGACGTAGTGCTTAACAATTTCTAATGGGGTATCGAGCGGAGTGAGCAAATGCGTGGGCACGGGCAGAATTTTGGCGACGCTATTTTCGCGCCACTGGGTCGCGGCTTCTGGCTTAGGAAATTTCAGCGGGATAATGAAGTGACCGGTTTTAGGAATTCGCCCTTCGGGGCCGTAGGTGATGTAGTGCACCTTTAGCCAGAGCGATTTGAGATAGGTCAGGTCGGGGCCGCTAATGTCTACTTTGAGCCGGGCTTTGGTAGCCTTGCCCACTTTGACGATGTAGGCAAACCAGTAGTTATCAGGCCGGGCCGGAAAATCTTCGTGCTGGGGAATGAGTTCGCTCTTAACCGTGATGCCCGCCAAGCTACTGCCAGAGAGCAGCTCATACTCTACCCGCACTTCTGGAATGAAGATTTCCAGGCTGCGGGTGCGATTGGTAAAGACCGTATCGAGAGAAATAGCGTAGTGATCTGGCTCATAGGTCTCCAGAGTCCAATCAGTAGCGGCTAGCTCCAGGTCGTTGCCAGGTCGCTGACGGTACTGCCATTCAATCAGCAGGTAAGCGGCGATGCCAACCAGGATGAGCAGCCCCAGCAATACTCCGATGATTCCTGCCATGCCGATACCCTACTCCCGATAAAACCCATTACAGGTCTGGATACTTACGCCCCAGATTGTAGTGGGTAAAGGTCACCTTACAACAGACTAAACAGAGCATCGTCTAGCTCGTAGCCCAGCATTTGGGTCATAAACTTGAGCCGGGAGCGACCGTCTATTTTTTGCTGCTTAAGCCAGTTATCGAGGCTGAAAACTTTGCCCATGACAAATATCTCTAGCGCCTCGGGGTTGTAGCGAATGCCGTCAATCGGGCTGAACTGATGGGGCACCAGCATGGCGGTGTAGCGGCTGAGTTCGCCAGATTCCCAGTCGAGGTAGAGCGGCAGCCAGGGGTAGCGGGCATCTAGCCGGATGAACCACAGGCGCACTTCTGGAATTTCTGATAGCTCACGCGGATCGCCTGCTTCCTGCGGAAAGTCGATAGTAAAGCTGAAGGTCAGATCGGCGCTGCTCAGCCCCTGATCGGGTTTGCTGCTGGTCGAGTTCGTTTGATGATGGGTTAAAACGGGGTCAATCACCTGCTGCGCGGCGGTGAGGTCTAGAGAGTGGCAGTCGGTGGCGGTGAGGGCGATCGCATGTTTCATGAGGCAAGGGAAAGGGGGAGGAAAAGGGGGAGCAAGGGGCTTTATGCTATCAGGGAACGCTTTAGAGTCGCTATAGGCTGGTTGGTTCGCTGCTGGATCGGTTCGCCCGATTTCTGTTCGCCTTATTAATCTGTTCGCAAGGAACCCGTTCGCGTTATTCTGCTGGTTCTTTACTGTTTACTATTTGCAGCATCAAGGCGATCAACATGGTTGAGTCTTCTCGCGCTCCTATTCGCATCTGTATCACGCTGGGCACTCGCCCCGAAGCGATTAAGCTCGCGCCTGTGATCCAGACCTTTCAGCAGCTGCCGCAGTTTGATACGCGGGTTGTACTCACCGGCCAGCACCGGGAAATGGTGGCGCAGGTAATGTCGCTTTTTAACCTGCAAGCCGATCACAATCTAGACATTATGCAGCCACAGCAAACCCTCAGCGACATCACCTGTCGGAGTTTAAAAGGGCTAGAGCGGCTCTTTACCCAAATGCAGCCCGCTATGGTGATTTCTCAGGGCGACACCACCACGGCTTTCGCCGCTGCCCTGGCTGCCTTCTACCAAAAAATTCCGGTGGGCCACGTCGAAGCGGGTCTGCGCACAGACAACATTTTGAACCCGTTCCCAGAAGAGGCCAACCGCCGACTGGTTTCGCAAATTGCTACCCTGCACTTTGCGCCAACTGCTACCTCAGTCAATAACCTCAAAGCCTCTGGCGTTTCTACCGGCATTCACCAAACGGGCAACACGGTCATCGACGCGCTGCTCACGGTGGCTGAAAAATCGCCGGTTTGCGAGGTGCCAGGGCTCGACTGGGATCAGCATCGAGTGATTCTCTCAACCGTCCATCGGCGGGAAAACTGGGGCATCCCGCTCAAAGATATTGCTGACAGCTTTCTGAAAATTTTAGATCGCTTTCCCGACACGGCGCTGCTGCTGCCTTTGCACCGCAACCCTACCGTGCGCGACCCGCTCAAGGCTGCGCTAGATAGTCATCCTCGGGCTTTTTTGGTGGAGCCGCTGGACTACGCTCAGCTAGTCGGGGCGATGAAGCGCTGCACCCTACTACTAACCGATTCGGGCGGGCTGCAAGAAGAAGCGCCGGGCCTGGGTAAGCCGGTGCTGGTGCTGCGGGAGACAACTGAAAGACCGGAGGCGATCGCTGCTGGCACTGCCAAATTAGTCGGCACCCATCCGGCCACCGTCGTCGCGGCAGCGACAGAATTGCTGGCCGATGCAAACGCCTATACAGCCATGGCCAAAGCGGTCAATCCTTTTGGCGACGGTCATGCTGCTGAGCGAATTGCCAAGATTGTCACTGCATACTTTACTTAACAAGACTCAGTGGATCAGCCTTCAATCAGGTCAGCTGCTAATAGCCTGACAATAGTTAGCTCTCTTCGTTACTCAGCAGATTTTTCTTAGACGCCTTGATCTCTTTCCAAAGCTTTTTGATGTCGTCGTAGGCTTGAGCGCTGCTGATTTTTCCGCCGGTTTCTAGCCCGCAGATCAGCGACACCCGATGAGCAAATTCCTGCAAGTTGGCGTTAAAGGCCAGATTTTGAGGAGAAAATTCCCCCTGGTATTTGCTCCGGGGCGTTAAGAACTCATCTAGCTGGTTTTGCTTATCATCAGGCATAAAATGCTCCCGAAGGTGGGTACTTGAGTCAGGTCAAAATGATATCGCGACTCTGCTCTGTCAAAGCCCGCTGACATAGTGTTCAATTCTGAGACATAGTCTTTAATCTTAGGCGATGGGGGAAGTCCACTGCGGCAGGTAGGCTCTGTCATCTATCATTTTGCCCTATATTTCTTCTCAACGCGATCAGCAACGACCCAGAAAGGCATAAAGGGCGATCCGCTATAGGTCTGGGGGGCTGAAAATAAACGGTGTTTGGAGATTTGCCAGACAGACCTGCTGCCTATCTCTAACTTTTTGTGACAGGTTTTGCCACTAAACGGCTTGACCATAGGATGGAAAAATTATCAGTGCCGCTCTGATACCTGGGAAGGAGTGGGTAAGATATTAGTATCAAGTCTTTTTTATGCGTGCACAGTTTGCTCCTGTTTGTGTGTACCTAGCGTGACGCCGAGTCTTACGGGCGCGGATATGGCATCTTCGGTGATTGCCCACAGGGGAAGGCTTTGCTGATCACTTTTGCCAGTTGTGTCTATGAGTTTGAGCCAAGCGTTCGGTGTGTTGTGCGGTACTCGCCGTATGCGGTTTACAAGGTCTAAGACTTCGCTCTGGTCTGGTTTGAAGGCGGGCTGTCTTGGCGTTGGGCTGGTGGTATTGGCAGCCTGTCCGAGCTGGTCGGCTGAGCAGGTGGTGATCAGAGTGGGGCCGCTGCGTCAGGCGATCGCCCTGAGAGATTTGGAAACATTTGCTCAAACCGGTGAAGTGACGCCTAGCCTGCGGCTATATCAGCGGTTTTTGTCTCCTCAGGTGCAGCTCGCCCTCCAGCAGCGGCTAGATCTCGATCCGCAAATGAGCGATCGCTTTATTGAAGATGTGCTGGCTTCAGCCAGTGGAGAGCGCTTGACCGAGAGCCTCGCTCAAATTGCGCCTAATTTGACCATTTCTCAGCTTCAGGCGGCCATTCGGCTGGCGGCTACTCAGGCGGATGGTCTCAGTATTTTGGGCATTTTGCGAGCTGTGCCGCAGGAAACATTAGAAGTCGATCTGAGTGCGGCTATTAGCGTCATTTCTCAGCTCAACTTGTCCAACTTGGAGAGCCGTTCTCTGAGCGGCGTGCTGGATCAAGAGCTGAAAGTAGAACCGACATCTCTGTCTGCTAGGCTGCCGACTGATGTTGACCCAGCGATCGCCGGACCTATGGCAGATCAGGTGATTCAGCGCACGCTGACCTTTCGCGATGTAGATCGCCAGCGCGTTATTCCGGTAGAGGTGTATTGGAGCCGAGACTCTAAAGGGCCGTTGGTAGTGCTCTCCCATGGGTTTGGCGCTGACCGCTACTTTTTA
>JBBSNR010000267.1:0-4748 GCA_038260635.1 Phormidesmidales cyanobacterium | reverse complement strand
TTAAGTGAATAAGCTGCATTGGAAGTAGCTTCCATCGGCGCAATTAAAAGATATAAGAGAGATTATGAGGTTTTTGGGTGAGGGAGCAGATAGCAGAGGAGCAAGGCGGTTAAGCGCTAACTTTCCTACTCCCTGCTTTTTTATTAGCCATCACCCAAAACCTGAGACTTGGCGCTACGCTAATTGGCTGGCGCTAGATACGGAAAGTCGGAAATCAGCGGATCGTGTCCTTGTGAGGGATTGCCAGGTGTCCCTTCATAGGAGACATTGTCACTGGTGATCGCACCGTTGGTGAGTACAGAGAGCGTGATATCGATCACATCATCTTTGAGTAGTCGCCCACCAATAGGGCTCCCTTGGGCATTCAAAGCGCTGCCGTAGCCAGTGGGCGCGGTGGTATCAATTCGCATCACATCTGGGAGAAAGGCTCCGATTAGAGCACCGGTTCTAGCTTCGTCATTGCCGAGTGCCATCAGCGTGCGCTGAACCTCGCCCACAATTGGGCCAGCCGCACCCGCAGCGGGCTCCTGACCAGCTAAAGCGGCGGCTTCAAAGGCGGGCGTAACTTTGTTGAGCGTGTTCAAGAAGTCGTTAGTGACGACTAAGCCTTCGTTTACAGCGGGGCGAGCTAAGCGCTCAACCTGCTCAAATGATTTGCCGCTGCCAATAGAGATGGTTTGCCACACGTCGAAGGTAGTCGCTTCGGAGCTGCCTTTCAGTAAAGCGATGGGGACTTGAACGGCGATCGCATTGACGTTGTAACCCGCTGCAAAATCGACCGCCTGACCCGGATTGCGGAAGCCCACTGCGGGGCCGATACCCAGCGCGCCAGCCCGCACCCGGAAAAATTGTTCTACGTCAAAGAAAAACGGATCTTCCCGCAGGCCCGCAAACACCTTCACCATAGAACCGCCGACATCTGCGGAATTAACGATGGGCTCACTGCCTATAGCAGTGGTTTGCCCTGAAACGGTGCTAACAGTTTCGCCATTTTCAAGCACTGTCAGCGTGTAAGCCTGCTGAGCGCTGGCGTCAGGTGCTGCGAACTCAAACCGCAGCGTCATATCGGGCGTTCCAGTGGGAGTGGCATCTTTGTCGGCCACACGAGAGACCATGAACTCGTACCGAGACTTGTTGCTGAAATAGTATTGCTGCCTGGCTACCGATCGCGGATTAGTATTCATAACGAACACCAGATCATCGGGCGATGCGCTGGGATTTTGATCGCCTTCGCGAAACACATACAGGTCGGTTAGGTTCAGGTTGCGACCCTTGAGCTCTGTTTCACCATCGTCATGATCAGAGGCGTTGACAAAAGCAGCTGTGCCAGCTACCGTCGCCAGTCCCACAATCAATCCGCCCACGCTGAGGGTCTTTTGCCAATTCCAGGAGAATAATCTGCTTTTCATGAGGCTTGTTTCCTATTTGATTGGCTAGCTTGCGAGATCATGAGGCCACCCACCATCAGCAGGCCCAGCGTCATCGCTGGTTCTGGAACGCTGGCAGTGGGATCTGTGGGGTTTGTGGCAGCGGCAATGGTTTGAGCGCCTGTCAGCGAGAGGGTATAGTTGCCAAACGAAGCAGTGCGATCGCCGACAAACCCAGTCAAAGGCGACCCGCCACCTGGCGCAGTAGGCCCGGCGATCCGGTCAAACGGCTCACTCGGGAAGATCTGGCCATTGGCGCTAGCGGCCTCTAAGCCCGTACCGGAAATGCCTAAGAAATAAATTCCCGATGCCATCGGCGAGAATCCGCCAGGGCCAGAGAGCAGCGTTGACTGGGTAGAGCCAAAGAGATCGTCGTTGGCATAGACCCCGTTGCCCAACTCATCAAACAGAAATATTTTGGGGTCAATCACGACATCGATTGGAATCCCTGCTGCCCGGTTAACCGGAATATCTGCTGTTTCGCGGCTGCTGGTTGTCGCTGAGAAGGATTGCCCGCCCGTGAGAAAAATCTTGAACAGGTCGGCATCTCCAGAGAGAGAGCCCGAGATCGACTCCAAGGACATACTTTGCGCAGAAGTAACTGCGGCGGCGGTTTGCAGGCTTTCACCCGCGTCATCGATTTCAGCAAAAGCTGCCGCCTGGACAGGACCTGCTGCTAGCAAAAAGCCAAGTCCTGACGCAGCAGCTAGCCATTTAAATACAGTTATTTTCATTGAGATACTCTTGTTATGTCGTTCACCGTTCTAATACACCACTACAAATTCACGCATACGAGAGTTTCAGACGCTGAGGTAGAATTGCTTCGCAGTACATCGCTTAGCAAAAAAATGCGTCTAAGACCACCGTGTACATCGTTAATGTAGTGAGTGTTGAGAACGGTGAACAGACCAAAGGCTGCTCATTCCCTGTTCACTTTGTTGAATGTCTACCCAAAAGAAATCCTGCCCGTGAGCTGTGGATGCCGGCCTCTATAGCTCACAGGCATCTCAAAATCGAACAAATACTGATCGGCGAAACGCCTCTTACAAATCGCAGGCTTCGGGCTTTAACTCGCGTTCCATCAAAGCTTCTAGTGCTTCTTGAGGCGTGATCCGGCCTCTGAGCAGTCGATCTACCTGACGTGAGATCGGGGCAGGGATGCCTTCTCGGTTAGCAATATTCATGAGCACGTGGGCAGTATTGACGCCTTCAGCCGTGCCGCCTAGTTCTTCTAGAACTTGATCAAGCGCCTGGCCATGAGCCAAACCGTAGCCTACCCGGTAGTTACGGCTAAGGTTGCTGCTACAGGTCGCGAGCATATCGCCCAGGCCGCTCAATCCATAAAAGGTTTCGACTTCGGCTGCGCCTAGATGCATTCCGATGCGAATGACTTCAGGCAACGCGCGGGTGATCAGGGCAGATTTGGCATTAGTTCCCAGATTTAGACCATCACAGACACCGACGGCGATCGCCATCACATTCTTCAGCGTCCCCCCCAGCTCAGCGCCCAGCGGATCGGTGCTGGTATATACCCGGAACTGATCAGAAGAGAAAAGCTGCTGAACCGTTTCCGCCGCCGCCTGATCCTCACTGGCCAGCACCGTCGCTGCCGGTAAGCCCCCTTCAATTTCTTTTGAGAGATTAGGGCCAGACAAAACCGCTACGGCATGGTCAGGAAACGCGGCCTGAAAAATTTGCGAGGGCGTTCGCGTCGTTTCTGGATCTAGCCCTTTGGTAGCGGTTACCAAAATCGCTTGAGCCGGTACCGACGACTGCCGTAGCTGATAGGCAATATCGGCTACCCCTTTCATAGAGATAGCTGACAGCACTACATCGGCTTGAGCAACCGCCTCTGCTAAAGTCAGCTCTCCCCGGCGCGACCACGTTTGCACGCGATGACCGTTGTATCTGGCCAGATGAGCTAGTGCGCTACCCCAGGCACCCGTTCCCAGTACTGCCAGGTTGAGAACCTGGGTGGCTGATGTCTGAGCAGAAGTTGAGGAGCTTAAAGGAGCCGTTGCAGATGCTGACATGATGAGGGGTTGAGATAAGGTAGCGACGCAGTGTGGAATTTGCTTACTCTTAGCCTACCGCAAGCTGAGGTGTCGCCTCACCGGTTGAAAAGGAGCGCTGCGACCGGGCCTCGTCACCCAAAACCCTGGCCATTGCATAGTCAGGAATGCAGTTTTCGGCCATCAGCGTTTTGTAGTTAGCGATCGCCCGCTCACAGTGCTCCACACTCCAACCGCAGTGAGTCTGTAGAGTTTCAGAAATCGTCTCCAGCGCATCTAAGCCATAGTTGGCCTGCAAAGACAGCATCGTTCGGCGGCGACAAATATCGCCAATTGTATGAGCCATCTCAGTGCGCACAGCGTAGACCACCTGGGCCTTGATATCTGGCAAATTGGGCACGATTCGCTCTGCTAAATCAGGCGCATCGTCAATCAGGCGCAGCAAGTTGAAGACACGCGCACCGTAGAGGGTAAAGAGATGATCCAGCGTCGGATTTGACAGCCGATCACCATACTGCTCAGTCGCTTCGGCTATCCGCTGATCTGTCGGCAAAATCGCACCCGGCAAAGGCTGTACCCGCGTTTGGCAAGGTGGAGACGGCTGCTGCCGCCGCTTATACACCCAGTCCACCATTTCTTCGCCCACTCGTCGGTGGGTGGTAAGCTTACCGCCAATCAGCGACACCATATTCGCTACGCCATCTTTACCGTGGTCGTACAGTACGTGGTTGCGCGATACTGCCCCCGGATTTTTGCTCTCCGTGTAGGGCAAAGGTCGCACGCCCGAATAGGTACATTTCACCGACTCCCGGCTCAGCCGCGCTGCCGGAAAGATCTTGTTGGTTTCTAAAATGAGGTAGTCAATTTCGTCATCACTGGCTTTCACCCGATCCAGGTCGCCCTCAAACCGCAGGTCCGTCGTGCCGATCAGGCACTGGCCTAAGAACGGCAGGATGAAGAAAGGCCGATTGTCGCTCAGTGCCTCTACGTAGAAAGCGGCTTCAGGTGCGCCGGGGAAGGTATCCACCAGAATATGGCTGCCTTTAGTGCCACCAATTTTGCGCTTTGTGCCAATTGGGGCGGGCTCATGGTCTCGTTCACCCTGACGGCAGACCCGGTCTACCCACGGGCCAGAGGTGTTGACAATCACCGCTTTGTCACTGGTCTGAATAGTGAAAGTCGCCTCGGAAAGCTCGTCTTTGCAGGCGAGGGTGGTGATGCGATCGCCTTCCCGCTCCAGCGCCGTCACCTTCACATAGTTGAGCGCGGTAGCCCCCGCCGCCTGAGCCGACAGCACATTTTCCAAACA
>JBBSNR010000266.1:0-4752 GCA_038260635.1 Phormidesmidales cyanobacterium | reverse complement strand
TGCCCATCAGGTGACCCAGAGCATGGAGACGGTGGGCATTCGGCTGCGCCCTACTTACCTGGAAAATTTGTTTCGCAATCTGCTGGAGACCTTGCGATCGCCCCTGGAAGTCAGCGACGTGAGTTTTTCAGTGGGCATTGCTGCTATCACCGCGCGGGCCAAAGAGAGCCCCGAAATGCGTAGCCAGCTCCGGCAGTATTTGGAGCCTCGGACTAAGGGCATTATCGACGCGATCAATACGGAGATTTTGGGGGCGGCGGCAGCGGGGCTCAAAGCCCAAGGTAAGCGCGGGCTGGTCGTCATTGCCGATAATTTGGATCGAATCGATCCGATTAGCCGGATGGACGGTCGCAGCCAGTCGGAATATCTGTTTGTAGATCGCGGCGAGCAGCTTAAGCGGCTGAGCTGCCATGTGGTGTATACGATTCCGCTAGCTTTGATCTTTTCAGATGAGCTGCCGCGCCTGTCTAACCGGTTTGGCACTGCGCCTAAACTGCTGGCGATGGTCCCGGTGGCGACTCGCACCGGTGAGCCCTCTGCGAAAGGGCGTCAGCTGCTGCAAAAAATGGTGCTGGTGCGGGCCTTCCCGACCCTGAAGGAGCGCGATCGCTGGCAGCAAATCGACCAGGTCTTTGACTCAGCCGATACCCTGACTCGCCTGGTGACTATTAGCGGCGGCCACATGCGCAACCTGATGCGGCTGCTCTATGGCTGTTTGCAAAAGGGCGATCCGCCAATTCGCCGGGAGACGCTAGAGTCGGTGATTCGCGATGAGCGTGACGCCCTGCTCAGTCTGATTGATGCGCGAGACTGGCGGCTGCTCTTTGAGGCGATTAGCGAAGGCGACGAGCAGGGCAACGAGGCTTACAATCCCCTCTTGCGCAGTCTGTTTTTATACGAATACCGCGACGAAGAAGGTCGCTGGTTTGGGCTGAACCCCGTGCTGGCCGAGACCAAGCGCTATCGCCTGTGGCAGGCCCAGGAAAAAGGCGAGTGAACGGTAGAATAGCGCTAGGCCGTCGTTGTCTGGACCGCTGCTGTCTATACAAAGCTTATGGTTGATACGCCTTTAGACATTCTCACCTATAACCAAAATGCCCTGAATAATCTGCGGCGAGCGGTGGTGCTGGGGCAGGGGCAGTTTTCTCTGATTTTGGCCCGAGTGAATTATCAGCGGCTGCGGCAGGTGCTGCTGTTGGAACTGAGCGAGCGCCTCCGCTTTGATCCAGTCGAGCTGCCGCCGAGCGCCACTCAGCTAAAAGACGCCATTCTCAGCGTCAGGCCCGCCGATTCGCCGATTCGCCAAATGCAGGCGCTGATGGTGACCGGGTTAGAAGCGGTGCGATCGCTAGCACCTTTGCTCAAAGCCGCCAACTTGGGCCGCGATGAACTGCCCAAAGTCTTCAACTGTCCGGTGGTGCTGTGGGTAAATGACACCACCTTGCAGCAGCTGAACCGCTATGCCCCCGATCTAAAAAGCTTCGCGGCCACCCCAATCCGATTTGAATATCCGACGCCGTCGTTGATTGCGGTGCTGAGCGCCCAGGCAGACAGTACCTATGCCCAAATTTTAGAGGGTGACCGGGGGATTTCGCTGAGCGATCGCTTACCGTTGAGCACCAGCCTTACTGAGCCGCTAGCCAGTCAGGAACTGTCGTTTGCTCTGGCGCAGCTCGAAAGCCACGAGCACCTGGTCAGCAATGACCTGATCGCCGATTTGCTCTTTTTAGAAGGGCGCAATCTGCACCAACAGCAAGATCTGGCCCGCGCCCGCAGCTACTACGAAAACAGCCTGCTGCACTGGCAGCATCCCAGCGAGACTGACACCGACACCGATAGTTCAGCAATTAGCGCGCTAGATAAGCAGGCCGTTTTACTCTTTCACTTAGGGCTGTGGTGGCGGGTTCAGGCGGTTTCAAAGGCGGGCGACTATGCCTATGCTTACCAGCAGGCGCGGCAGCATTTTGAAGACGCTCTGGCCATTTTTCGGCAGCAGAACCGGCCTGACCGGGTGGGGCATTTTATGCTGGCCCTGGCAGAAGTTTTGCAAAAGCAGGCAGACTGGTCAGCGCTAGGAGCGATCGCTCAGACCGGCCTCGATCTCCACCACAGTGACCCGGCCAGACTTGCGAGAGATCACGGTTATCTGGCTGAAGTCGCCCTGGCCCGGTATCGATCCGAGGCGTGGCCTGACTATTTGAATGAGGCTCAGAGGTCTGCGCAGCAGGCGTTGGAGATTTCTGAGCGGGTTGTTTGGCGGAGGGATGAGGGAGAGCAGGAGACAGGAGGGCAGGAGACAGGAGAGCAGGAGGTAGGAGAACAGGCTGCAAGATGTTTAGATGAGCGATCGCTGGCGCAGCAGCGAGAGAATCGGATTGCGAGTGAGATTGCCTTGCGCTATCATCGGGGCTGCTATTTTTATCTGTTGGCGGTGGCTCAGCAGCTACAGGGGCAGGCAGCAGCGGCAATTTCTCAGTTGGAAAAGGCCCGGCAGCATACCGATCCGCACTACGATTTGGCGCTTTATCGCAACATTTTAGATCGGCTATGGCAGCTTTACTTTGAGCATAAGCACTATGCTCAAGCGTTTGAAATTAAGCTGGCTCAGCGGCGGGTAGAAAATCTCTTTGGGCTGCGGGCTTTTATCGGTGCGAGCCAGATTCGGCCTGCGGTGGTTCAACCGTTGTATCCAGGTTTGATGGGTGCGACTGAGGCTACTCCGACTGCCCAACAGATGATGGCGGCAGAAATTAAGGCGTCGGGGCGGGCTCAAGATGTCCAGGCGTTGGTTGGCCGCCTTTCGCAGCCGCGCTATCCGCTTGTGGTAATTCACGGTCAGTCGGGCGTGGGCAAAAGCTCTATCCTCAACGCTGGGCTGGTGCCCCGGCTACACAGCCTGATCAGTGAGGGCCGCACTACCTATCCGGTGCTGATCGATAGCTATAGCGATTGGATGACTCAGGTGGCTAAGGCACTCACCTCTTCGACTGCGGTTGAAGAAAAGAGTAAGGCTACAGATCTCTCTGTTCGCAGCCTGGTAGATCAACTAAAAGCGCTGACTCGGGAGAAGTATCAGCAGATTGTGCTGATATTTGACCAGTTTGAAGATTTCTTCTATGAGCATCCTACGGTTAAGCGGCGGCGCGATCTGTATCTCTTTTTACGCGACTGTTTAGATTTACCCTACGTAAAAGTTGTGCTGGCGCTGCGAGAAGACTTTTTACACTACCTGCTGGAGTGGGATCGCAGCGCCGATCTGAGCGCGGTTGAGAACGATATTCTCAGTAAAGAGATTCGCTACTATCTGGGCAATTTGACGCCTGAGGCTGCTGAGATGGTGATTTGGCAGCTCACGCAGGCGGCAGAATTTTATCTGGAAGATGGGCTGATTACGACGCTGGTAGACGACCTGGCCGCAGATACCGGAGAAGTGCGACCGATTGAGCTACAGGTGGTAGGTGCTCAGATGCAGCGGGAGCAGATTACGACGCTGACAAAATATCAGCAGCTGGGAGACCAGCCTAAAGCGCAGCTACTCAACAACTTTCTCAACCATGTAATTCACGACTGTGGCGCTGAAAATGCCACCCTTGCCAGATCTGTCCTCTATCTGCTGAGTGAGGGCGGCGATCGCCCCCTAAAAAGTCTCTCTGAACTAGAAGAAGCCTTGGCGCTAGCCAGCATTCGCACAGCGTCTTTGCAGCTGGTACTGGATATTTTTATTGGCTCAGGATTGGTCTTTGAAGGGTTAGAAGTCTCGGGCATCCGCTATCAGCTGGTGCACGAATACCTCGGCGGCTTAATTCAACAGCAGCCTGGCCTGGTAGAAGCTTTGCAAAGCAAACACCGTCACCATCAGCCCGCCGCCCTTCGCTCAGAGCCCTTCGCTCGCCCTTCAGCGATCTGTCGGGGGCATGTGGGCACTGTCTGGGGGGCGCAGTGGTGCCCTCAAAATAGCTCACGGCTGCTCACCGCTGGGGGCGACGACACGATTGGGCTATGGAGCGATCGCGGTGAGCGGTTAAAAACAATTGTCGGTCATCGGCGCGGGGTGCACAGCGTGGCCTGGAGCCCGACGGGTGATTTTTTTGCGTCGGCCAGCGCTGATTATTCGGTCCGAATTTGGCGTAGGGAAGGGGAATTTGTGCGATCGCTCCTCGGCCATGAAGCGGCAGTTTGGCAGGTCTGCTATAGCCCCGATGGGAGCCGGCTGGCTTCGGTGAGCAGCGATCGCACCCTGCGTCTGTGGCACCCCGAAGGCAAACTGCTCAAAACCTGGCGCGAGCATACAGACACTGTTTGGCACGTCAGCTTCAGTCCCAACGGACAGCATCTGGTCACCGCGAGCGAAGATCACACGCTCCGTCTGTGGCACACCGAAAAAGGCTTAGTACAAACGCTCAAAGGGCACAGCGGCGGGGTGTGGTGCGCGGCCTTTAGTCCCAATGGTCAGTTTGTGGCTTCTGGCGGCGCGGACGGTGTGATTCGCCTGTGGTCGGTGAGCCAGACAGACCCACAGATTCGCCTTGAACCCGATCCGCTACTGCTGCGAGGCCATGAGGACTGGGTGCGCAGCGTTAGCTTTAGCCCGAGTGGAACATTGCTGGCGTCGGCCAGCGACGATGGCACGCTGCGGCTATGGTCGCTTTTGCCAGAAGTGCTAGATCCGCTGAATTCCGCTAATGCAGCGATAGGTCAGCCATTCCCGGCGCTGACAGGTCACGACGGGGTGATTTGGGATATCGCGTTTGA
>JBBSNR010000265.1:0-4763 GCA_038260635.1 Phormidesmidales cyanobacterium | reverse complement strand
ACTTCTTCTGGGAAAGGCTCCTCGGGTGAAGCCTCCTCGGGTAAAACCAGGTCCGCCTCCCAAACAGATTCAACATCTAGCGTCAGCTCGTCAGACTCGATCATGGCCTCCCAGTCAGACTCTAAGCCGGGTTCTAAATCTAGCTCCAGACCGGGTGTCTCTAAATCTAAATGCAGATACTCTTCCTCTAGTTCTGAGAGAATGAGTTCGTCCTCTTCGGCCTCAGGCAGCAGCTCTAGATCAGGTAGGTTGGCTGCTTCGGAAGGGGCGATCGCCGATTCTGAGGCTACATGGAAAATCGGCTGGCTCGGATTGTCAGGGCGATCGCTACCCCCGACCCGACTCACCGGCTGACTGACTGACAAACTCACTGGCTCACTGGCTGGCTCACTGGCTAGCCGCTCCGCCGTCTCAGCATCTGCGAGAGGCGGGCCAAAGACATCGTCAAAGCTATCATCCACCTTCCATACGAACGAACGCATCGTAAAAGGCTTTGCTTCGCTAAAATGCTTAAGGTATAGCCGCACCGCTACCGCTTCGCCAGAGGCAAGCAGATCAGCGGTTTCTTCTGGTAGCCCGGTCGTGTCAAAGGTGTGCCTGAGGTACTGCTCTAGCCAGTCGAGCGTTTGCGCCGCCAATGGCTCTGCCTTAGCACTGTCTAGCGGATACTCCACGAGCACCAGCACCCGATCTCGGCCTGTAGTGCAGCGGACAGTGGCTGCTGGCGGTATATCGCTTTGCTCAGCAAGGGCGCGGGCAAGTTCTACGGATAGGGTGGCAAATGTGAGTGCAGACATAGGCGAGGGCATTCGCTCAGAACGCCGGTACTTCCGAAGATGTGGGGGATAGAATAGCGGAATTTTGGCTAGATGGGAACTTTTGAGCGCCATAGTGCTTTTGTGCCGTCGAGGGATAACGTCTGTCAATCGCCTTTAGCAGGGCGGCCAAGGCTACAAGGGTGATTAACAGAAGATGCACTTGCCCTCTAGAGAGCGTAGGCTACCGCCTTGATCGGAGCAAGCTGGCCCAAGGCTACTTGTCTGAGTCTTCACCAAAAATCAACAATAGTTGATAGGTGACGCAATACCGTTCAGCCTCCGCTCCTGATAACTCCACTTTTATATCCCTTTAAACCGGCCATTAGACCAAACTATTAGATACAGACTCGCTATCCTGACAGGCGTAGGCCCATCAACGGGGTACAGACAATCGACCATGGACATCTTAATTGTGGAAGACGAGGCCGAAATTGCCGAACTAATCCAGCTTTATCTGTCCAAAGAGGGGTTCAGCTGTCATATTTGCCGGGATGGTAACACTGCGCTGGAGCGTTTTGCCAATATCCAGCCCGATTTGATTATTTTAGATTTGATGCTGCCCGGCCTTGACGGGCTAGAAGTGTGCGCTAGAATTCGCCAGCAGCGGGACAAAAAGGATCCCTACATCATGATGCTGACCGCTAAGGGCGAAGAAATTGATCGCATTATCGGCCTATCGACCGGGGCCGACGACTACATGGTGAAGCCCTTTAGCCCGCGTGAGCTAGTGGCCAGGGTCCGCGCCGTTTTGCGACGCAGCCTCAGGCAGGGCGGTCAGCCTGCGAGCCATACCTATCAGACGGCTCATTTCACCTTAGATGTGGACCAGCGCTTGGCCAGTCGGCTTGGTGCAGAAGGCACCCAAAAAGAGCTAGATGCGGAGGGTACCCAAAACGAGCTAGAACCCAACAGTCTGCCCAAAACAGAACCCAAAACAGAATTAGAACTGACGCCCTTAGAGTTTGATTTGCTGGCGACTTTTATGAGCTACCCAGGGCGGGTGTGGAACCGCGCTCAGCTGATTGAAAAGCTGTGGGGCAGTGAGTTTTTTGGGGATGAGCGGGTGGTCGATGCCCATATTGCTCGGCTGCGTAAAAAAATTGAGCCTGACCCGTCTGCGCCCTCATACGTCAAAACAGTGGTCGGCGTTGGCTACCGATTTGAAGACGAGGTGAAGTAATCGACCCCTGCTATGGCCAAACCCAACTCTAAACCGAATTTACGGAGCCGCCTTTTAGTTTCTCAGCTGATTGTATTGGCCGTTACTGTAATTGCCCTGGCTTCGGTCAGCCGCCTGTATACACCGCGCTACTTTGTTGTCACCCTAGAGCGAATGGAGCGGCAGGGCGTGCGCATTCAGCAGGTGAAGGGGCAGCTGCTGCGCGGCTTTGAAGATGCCTGGATTCGCGGCATGGTGTGGTCGATTATACTCGGCGGGGCAACGGCTGGGGCGATGAGCTACTGGCTATCCTGGCGGATTACGCGGCCCCTCTTACGGATGGAAACGGTCACCCGTCAGTTTGCTGCTGGAGATTTTTCTTCGCGGGTGCCGCCTTTGGAGATTCCAGAATTTGACCGACTGGGCCACAGCTTTAACCGGATGGCGGATGATCTAGAAGGGGTGGAGCAGCGGCGGCGCGAGCTAGTGGGCGATCTGAGCCATGAGCTGCGGACACCGCTGACGATTGTACGGGGCTACTTGGAAGGGTTGGCCGATGGCGCGATCGCCCCCACGCCAGCAACCTATGGCCGCCTGGTGCGCGAAACCGAGCGGCTACAGCGACTGGTAAACGATTTGCAGGAGCTTTCTAAGCTGGAGTCGGGCTATTTGCCGATTGAGGCACGGCCAATGGCAGTCGCCCCGCTGATTGCGCAGGTGAGCGATCGCTTTGCCGATCAGCTGCTGGGCATCGAGACTTTAAAGATAACGGTCGATCTCGCTGAGAACTTACCGCTGGTCTGGGGTGACCCCGCCCGAATTGAGCAAGTTTTGGTCAATTTGCTGAGCAATGCGCTGCGCCATACGGCTGCGGGTGAAGTCAAAATTCGGGCGGATGCCGAAGCGGGCTTTGTTTGGATAGCGGTGATCGATACGGGTGTGGGGATCTCCCCAGAGGATTTGCCGCATGTGTTTGAGCGGTTTTGGCGGGCGGATCGGTCGCGCGATCGCGCCTCGGGTGGCTCGGGCATTGGGCTGGCAATTTGCCGTCGCTTAGTAGAGCTACAGGGTGGGCAAATTATCGCTAAAAGCGAACTGGATGTGGGCAGCACCTTTAGCTTTTCTTTGCCAATTCAGCCGACGGCGTCAAAACTAGAGTCGCTCTATCAAAATCGGGGTTGACTGATGTTGCTGCGGGGCGGCGGCAGATTCTATGGTGACGGCCATCGCCTTGATCAAACCAAAATCTGGCGTGGCCGCGTCTTGGTCACCGCGAAAAACGCTGGGTACTGCAATCTGCTGGGTTTGGTTGCCAGCACTATCCACCGTAAAAACAGCCGTCAGAACTGCATTTTTTTGGTCTGTTGTAACAGGTGCGTTTTCACTAACGACCGTCCACAGCACATAGACCTGATCTGCGGGCAAAGGCGCTAATCCTTCGGCTTTGAGGACGGCTTCTGCTCGGGCTGGGTTAACGGTGAGGTCAACGCTGCCTTTTTGACTGCTTTCAACCGGGGCAAGAGAGAAAGTTGTTTCGGAGCTGGGCTGCTGCACTGAGATGGCTTGCAGGGCTTGCCGAAACGTGTAGTTTTGCACACCCAGCGCTACGACCAACAGCGCTGCTGCGGCTGCGCCCAGTCCGCTTGCCCAGCGGGTAAACCTTCGGGTGCGGCGACGGTTTGTGACAACTGTTACAGATGGTGTTGCAGCTGGCTGCGGGGCTGGCTGACTGGCAGCGGTTAGGACAGCCGTTTTCAGGTGAGGGGGCGGCGTGACTTCTGTCCCGTAGGCTAGATCGAGCGATCGCTGTAGCTGAGCCACCTCCTGCCAAAGTGCCGGATCAGCCGCCAGCATTTGTTCAAACAAACGCGCTTCTGACCGGCTAAGGTCACCCAAGATGTAGCCAGCGATCAAAAGCTGTCGTTCTAGCGGGGCGATTTCATTCATTAGCCTGTGCATTAGCCCGCTCACTGTGGTCTTGCAAAATTTTTTTCATCTTCAGCAGCCCTCTTCTGGCTCGCGATTTAACAGTACCCAGTGGCGCATCTAAACGTTCGGCAATGGCAGCTTGGGTAAAACCTTCATAATAGGCCAGGTGTAAAATCTGCTGCTGTTGCGCCGGGAGCTGAGCCAAAGCAGCTTTGACCTGCTGAGACGCTTCGCTGGCTACGTCGGCGGCGGAAAATAGGCTGTGCTCAGGCAGTTTGTAGTCGGCTTGCCAGCGCTGCTGAGTGCGATGGGCAGACTGGCGCGATCGCACCCGATCAATCGCCCGACTGCGGGTCAAAATCATCAAAAATGTTCTGAGCGATCCCCGTTGAGGATCATAAGATGCCTGTTCAGCTAACTTAACAAAAATATCCTGAGTTAGGTCTTCTGCCTCTTGCGCGTTGCCCAAAACCTTCAGGCTCATGCCATAAACCAGACCAGCATGACGGTCATAAAGCTGGCCCAGGGCATCGGTTTTGCCCGATCGCAAAGCAAACCATAGTTCAATGTCAGACAGTTCAATGTCAGATTGAAGGTGGTCGCCTAGCTGATGAGGTGGCGCAGAATCCATGTACGCAGAGGGCCAAGGTTATCACTGAATGATGCCATCCTACTCTTTTTTTGGGAGAGTTATTTTGGCAGCAACATCGAGTCTATACTTTTGGCAGAGATTATAGATAAACCGCAAAATGTTTCGACCGAGATGCATCCAGATCACTCACGTCACCGTACTAATAATACACCCCAGCAATTGGGGCTGTTTGATCAAAATCCATCATCTCGATTCAAGGAAATTT
>JBBSNR010000264.1:0-4768 GCA_038260635.1 Phormidesmidales cyanobacterium | reverse complement strand
GCGATCGCCGCTGCGTGCTGCGCCCGTGACCATTGGCCCACATAGGGCGCATTCTCAAGGTGCTGTTCAGCAGCTAGCACCCAGGTTAGATCTGCTGGGCGAGTGGGCCGCAGCTGAATACGGTGAGTAGACATAGACAGGACGAAGTGGGAGTGAAAGGACTTGGTGGTATATTCTCACTTAAAAGAAAAACCACAAGCAGCGCTAAGAAGTGGCTATGCGTCTAAATCAAAAAGTTGCCCTGGTCACTAGCAGCAGCCCCGGCATCTGTGCGGATACGGCTCAGCAGCTTGCCAGGGAGGGGGCCAAAGTCATGATCTGTGGTCGTAATGCTGCTCAGGGCCGCGCTACCGTTACCCAAATTCAAAACGACGGGGGCCGGGCTGGTTTTGTCCTAGCCGATACGGCGATTGTCAGCGATGTTCAGACAGCGATCAATGAAACCATTGCCACCTATGGCCGCCTGGATATTTTATTCAATCATGTCAGCAGTTGCTCTGCCCGCGATGGCTCACTGCTAGATATCTCAGAGGCCGTTTGGGACCGGATGATAGAAACGACGCTCAAGAGCACTTTCTTCTGCTGCCAGTACGCCCTGCCTTTTTTACGGCAGTCGGGTAATGGCACCATCATCAATCTGATTGAGCCGTCGCCTCAGGCCCCTGCTGTGGCGGCTATCTGCCAGGGTGGTGTGTTGGCGATGACGGGGGCGATCGCGCAGCAGTTTTCTCCTCACACCGTCACTGCCAACCTGATCTGGGCTAGCCCGACTGCCAGCATACCGCCGCTAGCTGGCTCACCGCCATCGACTGCCTTTAACCTGCTGATAGAACCTGTTTTCTATGCCCCAGCGGACGAGTCCGCTCACCCGTTTACCGAGATTGCCGAGGCCGTTGTGTATCTGAGCTGCCAAAGCGACGTGCCCCACGGCGCAGCGCTGGTGATCAATACAGCTCCAGAATAGGAAAAAATAAATTAGCGATCAGGTGCGTCGCTAGAATCGGGCGCTATCTCTTCCTCTAGCAGATCGTATTCTCCTGTCCATACTGCCATCAGCAGGGCCAGACCTTGCTGGGTGAGCATGGCTTCATCATCGTTGATCTCGACATCTTCGGAGCTACCCCCAGCGGCCTCTACCAGATCAATCATCCACAGGTAGCAGGGCTCGGCGGCCCGCCGCAGCAGCGATTCTAATCGGGCCTGCTTAGTGAGCGATAGCCGCTGCTGCAAAAGAACGTAGAGAGAGACATGGGTACGCTGCTCAACACCGCCCAATACCTGCTGCAAGTACCAGGCGGCCTGCCCCTCGGCGAGCTGATCGAGACGCTGCTCAATCCGGGCCAGCATCTGTTCGACAAAAGGAGTACCCAGATAGGTATCCAAATATTCAGCGGGCGCAGCCGGATCTAGCTCTATCTGCTCGCAGATGCTAGACCAATCAACTTCAGGGAAAGCCGACTTGAGCTTTTCATAGGCGCGATCGCTAATCTGCGCTGAAGCCGTCTCCAAATCATAAGAAAAGTCTTCACCCGGCGCTGCCCCAGCTTCTATCAGCATCCGAAAGAGTCGAACCGCATCGTCAGCCATGTTCTGTAGACCTCCTGCTGTTAGAGCCCAGCTTGTTTGCGCTAGCGCCTATCCCTTGGGCGCTTCCCGATAGGCCGCATACACCGCGTTGACGTTGTACCAATTCAAGAATACTCGCGAGAGCTCTTGAGAGAGCTGCGGATAGCCCCGGTCGATCAGCCAGCGCAGGGCCGGAGCCAGCGATCGCTCATTCAATAGCCCGCCCAGCGACAGCGATCCCCACAGCAGCCGGTGTAGCCAGGTCATCTGAATCATCAGCCGCACGTCCAGCGTCGGATGCTTTTGATAAAAGACAACGCCCATCCGCGCCCGCTGAATTTCTTTGTCGATTAGCTCAGGCAGCTCTTCTACTGAAAAAGCCGGATGCCAATGATAGCCCACCGCCTCGGGGCACTTGATCAGCGAGAGACCGTTATTTTTTAGCCGCACGCCCAGCTCCAGATCTTCCCAACCATACTGCGTAAACTGCGCATCAAACAGACCCGCTTCCAGCAGCCAGCGCTTGGCGATCGCCACATTCCCCGTCGCGAAAAACGCCCGCGAATAGTCCGTCACCTTAAACGGCTCAGAAGTTGGCGTTTCAAAATTGCAGGTATTCACCACCCGCCCATAGGTAAAAACGCGCTCGTTACCCTGCTTGTAGGCTTTGGTCAGCGCATCGGCATGGTCTTGCAAAAAGCCATCCAAAACGACCAAATCGCTGTCAATAAAAATAATCGTGTCGCCCTCAGCCTGCTGAACGCCAAAGTTACGCGCGATCGCCGCCCCCTCATGGTCCTGTTCGTACAGCTTCACATGCGGAAACTCAGCCGCATTTTCCTGTAGCCAGGCCACCGTGCCATCGGTAGAACCATCATCGACCAGCACAATCTCATAGCCCGCTACCGAACTATCGGGGCGCAGCACCTGATTTTCCATCGCCCGCAGGCACTTCTCCAAAATTGGCTGGCGATTGTAGGTCGGAATGACAACGCTAAAGAACATGGGCCTCGATGTTTTCATTTCCTCACATTCTATTTCATCCCTCAGCTATCAGCCGAGCTGCCCTAATTCCTATCCTGTCGGTAGCTGTCGCCGGGCTTCGACTGCGCTCAGCCCTCGTAACTTATCTGCTTTACCCCTGGGCTAAGCGTAGCCGAAGCCCCCGCCCTGCAATAATATGAACCTGAGCACCTCAAACATGGATAAAAACAGCTATGGGCCTTGCAGATAAAGTCGTTTTGGCATATTCAGGCGGCGTCGATACCACCGTCTGCATTCCTTATCTCAAAGAAAATTATGGCGTTAAGGAAGTCATTACCCTAGCTGCTGACTTAGGCCAGGGCGACGAGCTAGAGCCCATTCGGCAAAAAGCGCTCAAGTGCGGCGCGTCTGAGTCGGTGGTCACCGATGTGACTGAGCCCTTCATCACAGACTACGCTTTTCCCGCGATTCAGGCCAACGCCCTATACGAAAACCGCTATCCGCTCTCGACTGCGCTAGCTCGTCCCCTGATTGCCAAGCTGCTAGTTGATACCGCTGCGGAGTATGGCGCAGATGCGGTGGCCCACGGCTGTACGGGTAAGGGCAATGATCAGGTGCGGTTTGACGTGGCGATCGCCGCCCTCAACCCCGACTTAAAAGTGCTCGCCCCCGCTCGCGAATGGGGCATGAGCCGCGAAGAAGCCATGGCCTACGGTGAAAAGTTTGGCCTGACCTTTCCCGTCAAAAAGACTTCACCCTACAGCATTGACCGCAACCTGCTGGGCCGCTCCGTTGAAGCCGGGCCATTAGAAGATCCCTGGATAGAGCCGCAGGAAGAAGTGTTCGTCATGACTCAGGGGCTAGCTGTCACCCCAGATGAACCCGAATACGTCGAAATCGGCTTTGAGCAAGGCCGCCCGGTGAGCATAAACGGCGACGCCCTCTCCCCGGTAGCGCTCGTCACCCAGCTCAACGAAATTGCCGGTCGCCACGGCGTAGGTCGCATCGACATGATCGAAAACCGCCTGGTCGGCATCAAGTCGCGCGAGATTTACGAAGCGCCCGCCCTGCTGGTGCTCATTGCCGCTCACCGCGATCTAGAAAGCCTCACCCTTACAGGCGATGTCACCCAGTACAAGCGCAACATTGAGCAGACCTATGGCCAAATGATCTACAACGGCCTCTGGTACAGCCCGCTCAAGTCGGCACTCGATGCCTTCATCAGCCAAACCCAAACCCGCGTTTCGGGTACGGTGCGAATCAAACTCTTCAAGGGCAACGCTATTATCGCAGGTCGCAAATCAGAGAATGCGCTCTACACAGACGAACTCTCTACATACAGCGCCGACGACAAATTTGACCACAAAGCTGCCGAAGGATTTATCTACGTTTGGGGACTGCCCACCCGCGTTTGGTCGCAGCAAACCCGCTAGATTCTGCGCTAAAGAGATGTGATATTGTTGTAGGCAATAATGACTGGGATGTCAGCTTTTAACTGTCTGCTGAACAGAAATAATCGACAGTCGGCTGAAAGCAGCGTCCCACTTAACATTTCTTTTTTTTTGGAGAGCCAGCGGGCCATGTCAATATACGTCGGCAACTTGTCTTACAGTGCCAAAGAGGAAGACCTGGAACAGGTTTTTGCTGAGCACGGCAAGGTCAAGCGCATTACCCTACCCGCTGACCGTGAAACCGGTCGCCCCCGTGGGTTTGCTTTTGTAGAAATGGAAGAAGACGCGAAAGAAGACGCCGCTATTGAAGCGCTCAACGGCGCGGAGTGGATGGGTAGGGAGCTGCGGGTCAACAAAGCCAAGCCCCGCGAGCAGCGCTCTAACAACGGCGGATGGGGCTAAGCGCCTACTCAAACCTTAGATCGTAAGTATTCAGATCTAAGGCTTGGATTTGAATAGCTTGGATACGTTTACGGCCCGATGGCAGGCAGTCTGCAACCTGTTTATCAAGCTGGCTACATTGCTCAGGCTGGGGTAAACTAGAAGGCTGTAGTTAAGGTTAATAAAGGAGGTGAAAAATGTATGGCTCAAGTGGTCCTCGGACAAGATGAAAATCTCGAAGCCGCGCTCAGACGCTTCAAGCGTAAAGTAGTGCGAGCAGGTATTTTCCAAGACATCAAGAAAAACCGCTATTTTGAGACACCTCCCGAAAAGCACAAGCGTAAAGCGCTAGCCAGACAGCGGCAGCGCAAGCGTCGTTCTAGACG
>JBBSNR010000263.1:0-4774 GCA_038260635.1 Phormidesmidales cyanobacterium | reverse complement strand
TTAACCTTCGCCACGCATTTCTTTTGCCGCTTCATCTCCAGCTCATCGAGCCCATCCAAGAGCGGCACAAGTCGGTTGTGCTTAATCCACCGACGGCTCACTTTAGGATCAATGCCGTGATCAAACTTGAGCTGCCCCGTCAGCCAGTCCAAAATAGGCTGCTGATCGTCTCGCCATGCAGACAGCTCAAAGATATAAGGCACCTGATTTGTCGTCTCAAACTGAGCTATCAAAGCTTCTGCCAGCTTCAGTAGCGTCGTCGTTTTACCCGATCCCGGCTCTCCCAAAATCAGCAGCTTTCTAGCAATGTTTTCGTGGTTAAAAGCTTGAAGAATATTCTCCCCGATATCTACCTCGCCTCTACCACCCGAGAAAAACTTCAGCAGCCGATTCCAGCTAAGAGTCGCTTCCACCTGCCGCGCCTCGTCTCTCCCCACAGCGCTATTTTGCGACTCCCACTCCACACTGATAGCCTTCTCCCCAACCGCATACTCCAGCCGATCTTTTACCCGCAGCCGAACGTCATCATGTAAGCGCTTGAGCAGCACAGCAGCGGCTAACCCGTCCTCCTCTTCAGCAGGCAGTCGTCGCGTCTGCTGCCACAGCCCGAACCCTTCATACAAAACGGCTACACCAGCAGCCACCCCTGCATAGCGGCAGATGTCCTGGAGGCGATCGCTCACACCCCCAGCCGCTAATATCTCATGAGCAACTGCGATCACCACCAGATAAGCAATCAACCGCACCAGCAGCCAAGTCTTACCCGGAAAATCGCGCAGAGTAGAAAGCTGATTGAGCAGGTAATTGGCTAAAAGTGCAGCCAGCGTGATCGCCACTACCTTCACAGCTATAAGCATTCAAACAGACCCTGCAAACCTTTAGCCCACTATAGACCAGCCACTCCTCTGACTGCGTAGCCTTCACGGAGTTTTTGCACTAAAAGCTACGCTATGCTTCGACTAGCATTCTTATTCTGCTTCGCTGGCATAGATATCAAACGAAGCAACCCACTTGTCTCAATTCTCAAGTCGTAAGGGCAAACGCGGTAGAATCACTGTAGGTAAGGCAGGGCCTGCAAATGTCTCAAAACATTCAGTACATAACTAACGAAGTAGGCGCAAGGGTTGGCGTGTTGCTCGATCTCGACACCTACCGCCAGCTAACCGCTAGGGAGCAAGACCCGGAATTACTCGCAAGTCTTAGCTACGAAGAGCTGTCAGCCCTCGCCGAAAGCAAACTTTCCTCAGATACTCAAGCGCAGCTAGATGAGTTACTGCATCAAAATCGCGAGAATCAGCTCTCAGCAGCAGAACAAGCACAGTTAGATCAGCTACTTAACCGGATTGACAACCTCAATATCTTGAAGACCAGAGCCCGCTATACATTGGCCCACTCAGCTACAGCACCGCTGTGAGCGCTTATATTCCAACCGCCCTCCAGCAGCAAGTCAGAAGCCGGTTTGCCAACTGCTGTGCCTATTGTCGTACCGCCGAGCTGCTAACAGCGACAACCTTTGAGTTTGAGCATATTGTTCCGCTTTCAGCAAATGGCCCAACAGTTTTCCAAAATCTGTGTTTGGCCTGTCCTACCTGTAACCGACACAAAGCCGCTCGCCAAACCAGCCTCGATCCTCAAACAGGCAAAGTGGTTTTACTTTTTCATCCCCAGCAGCAGTCTTGGGACGACCACTTTGTCTGGAGCCCCAATTCAATAACAATTTTGGCTACCACACCTATCGGACGAGCGACCTGCACAGCGCTCAACATGAACAGAGCTTCGCTCTTACGTGTCAGAAGTATGTGGGTGAAACTTGGTGAGCACCCTCCCAACATAAGTTGATAGGCTCTGGTTCACTGATGCCCGCACAAGCCGATGAACTACACAACCACCCAAACCCGCAGCGATCGCTCATCTCAGCGCATAATCAGCCGAAAAAATCGCTATTATTCTGGTTGAAGTGAATGAGTGAATTGCAGCGCCGATGGCAGGACACAGCAAATGGGCGAATATCAAGCGGCAAAAGGCTCGGGTTGATGCGGTCAGAGGCAAGGTGTTTGCCAAGATCTCCCGCGAGATTATTGTGGCGGCTAAGCAGGGCGGCGGCGACCCCGATGGCAACTTTCAGCTGCGCACAGCGATAGATAAGGCCAAGGCCGCAGGTTTCCCGAATGAGAATATTGACCGGGCGATCGCCAAAGGCTGCGGTCAGCTAGAAGGCGAAGGCGACTTTGAAGCCATTCGCTACGAGGGCTACGGCCCCGGCGGTGTCGCGGTGCTCATAGAAGCGCTCACCGACAATCGCAACCGGGCTGCTGCCGAACTGCGCACCGCCTTTGGCAAAAATGGCGGCAACCTCGGCGAAACTGGCTGCGTCGGCTGGATGTTTGAGCAAAAAGGAGTGATTGTCATTGTCGGAGACATTGAAGAAGACGCTTTGCTAGAAGACGCGCTAGAAGCAGGCGCAGAGTCTTACGAACTGTTGGAAGAAGTAGATGAAGACACTCCCGGCGCAGAAGTCTTTTGCGATCCGACAGATCTAGAAAGCGTTAGCAGTGCCCTCAAGGAGAAAGACTACGACGTACGTGAAGTTGATCTGCGCTGGATTCCTGCCAACACCGTCACAGTAGAAGCCCCTGACCTGGCTGGCTCCCTGATAAAAATGATGGAGGCCCTGGAAGATCCAGACGATGTGCAGTCGGTCACGGCTAATTTTGACCTGACCGAAGCCGCGATCGCACAGTTAGCCTAGCAGGGCCGGCTGAGTTGATAGATTTGAATTTGCACGCGACAATGTAAAGGTATGTGAATCGCGGATTTATCCAGCAGCCCTTCCCTATGCCCGTCCTTAGCCCAAAAGTTCGGCCATCAGCCGCGCAGACCAAAACTTACGATGTGGTGATTGTCGGCGGCGGCATTGTCGGGCTGACTTGTGCCTGTGGTCTGCGCGGCTCTGGTCTGAAAGTGGCGGTAATCGAAGCGCAAACGGCCCAGCAGGCAGCCGGACGACAGCGGGCCTATGCCTTTTCGCCAGTGTCTGCCAGCATTTTGCAAGGCTTGGGGCTGTGGGAAACTGTCGGCCCACAGCTCACCCATTTTCAGCGGGTGAAGCTCTCCGACGCCAACTATGCCAAAGCCCTCACCTTTCGGCCTGAAGACGGGCGCGGCGGGGCCGTTTACTACTCGGCTGAGCATAGCGTGCTGATGTTGGCGCTACAGTCGGCGGTGCGAGCCGCCAATAATATTGACTACTGGTGCGAGAGTAGCGTGCTCGGCTTTGAGCTGTTGGCAGCTGTCGGCGGTGCGCCTGCTCAGCTAACTGTAGATTTGGCGGGCGATCGCCATACAGTCCACACTTCGCTGATCGTCGGGGCCGATGGTGCCAGGTCAACAGTACGCGATCGCACCGGCATCAAAACCTTTGGCTGGCAGTACTGGCAATCTTGCATTACCGCCGTCCTCGCACCCGAAAAATCTCACGGCAACACCGCCTACGAGAGATTTTGGCCCAGCGGCCCGTTTGCTATTTTGCCCCTGCCTCACAACCGCTGCCAGATCGTCTGGACTGCGCCGCACGCAGAAGCCAAAGCCATGCTTGCCCTACCCAAAGAACAGTTTTTAGCGGAATTGCAGGCCCGCTACGGCAGCGAGATGGGCCAGCTGACGCTGGTCAACGAACCGATGATGTTCCCTGTACAGCTGATGCAGAGCCGTGAATATGTGCGTCCTGGGATGGCGCTGATCGGCGATGCTGCTCACTGCTGTCATCCGGTCGGCGGGCAGGGCTTGAATATGGGTATTCGCGATGCGATCGCTCTGGCCGAAACTATTCACCAGGCCGCCCAAATCGGAGAAAATCCGGGTAGCTTGAAAGTGCTCAAACGTTACGAGCGCTGGCGCAGAACCGAAAACTGGTTCACCCTCAGCCTGACAGATTTTCTCAACCGAGCTTTTTCTAATCAGTTTTGGCCCTTGGTAATCGCCCGCCGGGCTGGGATTTGGGTGCTGGACAGCGTCAGGCCGCTAAAACGCCTGATATTACAGCTGATGACGGGTTTCTTTGGTAAGCTACCCGCTAAGGCAAAGTAAGAAGGCAGTATTGAGGTAGCTCCGTGCCGCTTCCTGGCCTTCCCCCCGCTTCCCCCGTTCCTCCGGATCGCCCTATGCCTACTACGCTGGCACTTACCGCCCACGATAGCCAAAAAGCCGCCCTGGTTACCTTCGTCAAAGAGTACGCAGCGCTGCTGGGTCGCTATCACCTCATTGCGACGGGGGTGACGGGCGATCGCCTCTCTCAAAGTACCGATCTCTCCGTAGAGCAGCTTCTACCGGGGGCGATGGGCGGCGATATCCAAATTGCGGCTAGAGTCGCCGAAAATCAGATTGCAGCGGTCATTTTCCTCACCGACTCGCTGTATTCCAACCACGGCACCACCGATGTCACCACTATGCTGCGCGTTTGCCAGCTGCACAATGTCCCGCTAGCGACCAATCTCGCCACCGCCCGCGCTGTCATCCTCTCACTGGCCAAAAGCCGGATCGCTCACCTGATTTTTAACCCCGTCTCTGGTCAGGGCAATCCCAATCAAGATCTCAAGCTAATTCGCCAGATTTTAGAGCCGCAGATTCAGGTGAAGGTAGTTTGCACAGAGGCGGAAGTCAGCCCAGGACAGCAGGCGCAGGCGGCGATCGCTGCTGGCACCGATCTGGTGATTGCCTCTGGCGGCGATGGCACGGTCTCCGCTGTGGCCGAAGCCGTCATGCAAACCGATGTCCC
>JBBSNR010000262.1:0-4796 GCA_038260635.1 Phormidesmidales cyanobacterium | reverse complement strand
TAATTTTGAAATGTCGTTTGCCAAAGACCCGGCTTCACCTTTGAGCTATGAGCCGTGGCACTGGCGCTTCGTTGGGGATCAAAAAAGCTTAGAGTTATTTTATAAAGAGTAGTCGGCCCTGCGCAGCTACTCTGCTGTCAGCCGTCTTTTTGAGCATGAACCCCACTACGCTAAACCTGCTGGCCGTCTCCGTCTTTGCCTTTACGATGCTAAGCCTGGTGGGGCCGCTGCTGAATATTTCGCCGGGGGCAGTGGCGATCGCCCTCTCCGGCTGCGCTGGCATTATCGCCCTAGATCGCTTTGGTGCTCAGGGGAAAGGCGGCACGCTGCTGATTGATTTGCTCTCTCGCCAATCTTCGGAGTATCGCCAGCGAATTCTGCATCACGAAGCGGGCCATTTTTTAGTTGCCTACCTGCTCGATATACCCGTGCAAAGCTACACGCTGAGCGCCTGGGAAGCCACGAAAGCAGGCCTGCCAGGGCTAGGCGGCGTCGTTTTTGCCCCCCTAGCCGAAACAGAGATGACTGCCGGTGGGGTGCAGCTCAACCGCTACTGTATTGTCTGCATGGCGGGCATCGCCGCCGAAAACCACACCTATGGCAGCGCCCAAGGCGGCCAGGACGATCAAAGGCAGCTGCGGGCGCTGTGGCAGCATCAGCCCAGTGAACCCGAAACCCAATCGCGCTGGGCATTACTCCAGGCCCAAACACTCTTAGACAAGCAGCAGAGCGCCTATGAAGCCCTAGTGACCGCTATGGCAAACCGGGAGCCGGTCGCGACTTGCTGCCAGCAGATTGAGGCGCACCGAGTCCTTGTTGACCAGGGCAATCAGGCGCTTACAACCTGATTGCGGCCTAGCGCCTTGGCTTTGAGCAAGTTTTGGTCGGCCCGGTTGAGAAAGCTGCGGCCTTGATCGTCGTCACTGGGATGTAGCTCAGTGAGACCAATGCTAACGGTAATCGATATGGCGTCCTTTGCGTCGATCAGATGAGTCAGCTCAAAGGGTTGGTGGGCAATAGACTGACGTAGCCGATCGGCGATCGCCCACCCCTCACCGAGATCGGTATTGCTCAGCGTCACCACAAACTCTTCCCCCCCATAGCGAAACGGCGTGTCATAGAACCGCATATTGTTAAGCAACCGCTGAGCCAACCGATTAAGCACATCGTCACCAACTAGATGGCCGTAGCGGTCATTGACCCGCTTAAAGTAGTCAATATCCAGCAGCAGCAGCGATAGATTAGCGCCCCGAGCGCGAGCCATCTGAATCTGGCGAGGCAGTTCCAAGTCGAAAGCACGTCGGTTGCCGACCTGGGTAAGCGCGTCTACTAGCGCCACTGTAGAGAGCCAATCATTTGCCTGCAAAAGGGCGCGGCGGCGCTGAGCCCGAGCCAACCCGATCTGAACATAGGCCCGAATCAATCGTCGCTGACTCGGACTGAAAGTGACTGCCGCTAACGAGACCGACCGGCTCTGAACAGGCAGCATATAGTAAGCATCGGCTCCAGATTCTAAGACGGCTGCCACCCTCTCTAAGTGCAGATCTGATAGGTAGAGAAGGTCGGGCTCGCTCAGAGAATCGGTCAACAGATCTGAATGCTCTCCCGAGCGCAAGTTTAGCGGCAATGTTGGCGACAGCTGCCCCGGAAAGGCCGCCTCAATGACCACAAAATACACGTTGTGCAGATCTTGGTCAAAGGTTTTGGAAACCGAGCGTTCTACGAGCTGACTGGCTTGGGCGATCGCGACATCTGGCAGCGCCTTCTCCATTAGCGCCGCTGCTGCCGATACAGTCTTAGCCGTCGTGACTGAGAGCGCGTCAAGACCTCGTACCTGTGCTGCGACACTGGCAGTAAAGTGATTACTTCCTATTAGCAGCACACTATTCATGGAAGTTTTTTCCGCAACAGCTAGAAAAATCAGCTAGGTTAGTCAATGTCTGCAAGTTACTCTCTGAAAATATTGGTCAGTAAACTCTGTAAAAAACTATACATATTGAAAAATCATACATAGTGAATGCCGTCGCCAGATTTGAACGACTGCCTGCCGTCCTTGCGCTGCTGTGTTACAGCCAGCCGATTAGACCGAAATTCAGCAGGCACGGAATTTACTTTAGCTCAACTACATAAGCTGTCTGGCCTTGGCAAAACAAATATGCGCCAACAATACAGAGACTAGATTCGGCGACGTATACTTATCAGAATGAGTTTTTTACGTATAAATAAACACACAGCGCCGAATAGCACATAGAACTTTCACCTTTTTGCCTTTAAAGGCCATAACTGCATAGCTAATATGAAGGACTTGATACTTTAGTCATAGGGTTTCGTTAAGACGAACAAATCTGTACTAGCGCCTTAGGGGGCTTTTCATGGCAGAATTTTAAGCGGGGAGAGCAAAAAAAATGCTGATAATGACTGCAATTGACTGTATAGCTCACTTGTTTTCTCGATAAATGCCTGTCACTCTATCGACAGATTAATGCAAAATCGGATTGCTTTTGGCAGCGCCTTTGACGCCCTATAGAGCAGTTGGCTAAGCAGATTTGAGATGGGAAATGTCCGTTTGAGTCGGTTTGCCCTCAAGCTGACGGGTTAGTTTGTGCCTGGGTTTTCCTCTGGGTGCTTCTCTGGGTTTTTCTCGGGCGAGACGAAACCTTCAAGAATGTGGCACCATTGATTGAATCTGGAGAGCTGAACCCGTCACCTTTTGCTGTTAGCTGTATGTCTAATTACCCCCCTAAAGACCTGCCCCTCCCCTTTCTCAGCGGCGCTGACATCCGTCAAAGTTTTTTGGATTTTTACGCCGCTAGAGGGCATCGAATTCTCGATAGCGCCTCTCTGGTGCCTGAAGATCCGACCGTGCTGCTGACGATCGCGGGTATGCTGCCGTTTAAGCCGATTTTTTTGGGCCAGCGCACGGCTGAGTTTGACCGGGCAACAACGGCCCAAAAGTGTATTCGCACCAACGATATCGAAAACGTGGGCCGCACCGCTCGCCATCACACGTTTTTTGAGATGCTGGGCAACTTTAGCTTTGGTGACTACTTTAAAAAAGAGGCGATCGCCTGGGCCTGGGAACTCTCCACCAAAGTCTTTAAGCTCCCGCCTGAGCGTCTGGTTCCTAGCGTTTTTCGCGAAGACGACGAAGCTTTTGCCATCTGGCGTGACGACATCGGCATTCCGGCTCATCGGATCATTCGGATGGATGAAGCTGACAATTTTTGGACCTCTGGCCCGACCGGGCCCTGCGGCCCCTGCTCAGAGATTTACTACGACTTTCACCCTGAGCTGGGCGACGAGCATATCGATCTGGAAGACGACAGCCGTTTTATTGAGTATTACAATCTCGTCTTTATGCAGTACAACCGCGACGCTGCGGGTGAGCTGACGCCGCTAGACGCGCAAAATATCGACACCGGGCTGGGCTTGGAGCGCATGGCCCAAATTTTGCAGGGCGTGCCTAACAACTACGAGACCGATCTGATTTTTCCCATCATCAAAACCGCTGCCGAGATTGCAGGTCTCGATTACTACAAAGCAGACGATGCGCAGCAAGTGTCGCTTAAAGTGATTGGGGACCATGTCCGCGCGGTGATGCATATGGTGACAGATGGCATCAGTGCTTCTAATGTGGGCCGAGGCTACGTGCTGCGTCGCCTGATTCGCCGGGTGGTGCGTCACGGTCGGCTGCTGGGCATCGAAAAAACGTTTACGGTGCGAGTCGCCGAGACTGCGATCGCCCTTTCTGAGCAGGCTTACCCGGCTGTGCGAACCCGAGAAACCGCGATTAAAAATGAGCTGGATCGAGAAGAAACTCAATTTCTTAAAACCCTGGAGCGCGGCGAGAAGCGGCTGGCTGATATTTTAGAGGGCCAGCCGGAGAAGGTCTCGGGTTCAGATGCTTTTGAGCTGTACGACACCTATGGCTTTCCGCTAGAGCTAACCCAGGAAATCGCCGAAGAAAGCGGTATTGCTGTAGATGAGGCTGGCTTTAATCAAGCGATGGAGCATCAGCGGCAGCGGTCCAAAGAGGCGCATGAAACCATTGATCTGACGGTGCAGGGCAGTCTGGATTCTTTGGCCGATGCGATTGACTCAACTCAGTTTGTCGGCTATGAGCAGGCTGACGCTCAGAGCAAAGTAGAGGCGATCTTGATAGCGGGGGAATCTGTCAAGCGGGCTGAGACCGGCAGTGAAGTGCAGGTCGTTTTGAACCAGACGCCTTTTTATGCAGAGTCGGGCGGGCAGATTGGCGATCGCGGCTACTTCTCTGGCACTGATATGGTCATCCGCATCGAAGACGTGAAAAAAGAGGGCGCGTTTTTTGTTCATTTTGGCAAAGTCGAGCGAGGCACCCTCACCGTGGGCGATGCGGTCAGTGCAAAAATTGACCGCGCCTGCCGTCGTCGGGCTGAGGCTAACCACACCGCCACTCATCTGCTGCAAGCTGCACTCAAGTCGCTGGTTGATGAGTCTATTTCGCAGGCCGGTTCGCTGGTCGATTTTGATCGGCTGCGGTTTGACTTTCACGCGCCTGAAGCGTTGAACGCTGACCAGCTACAGCAGGTAGAAAAACAGGTCAACACCTGGATTGCCGAAGCCCACAGCGCCGATGTGCAGACGATGCCAATCGCTGAAGCCAAGGCTAAAGGTGCCGTTGCTATGTTTGGTGAAAAATACGGTGACGAGGTGAGGGTAATCGACTACCCCGGCGTCTCTATGGAGCTGTGCGGCGGTACGCATGTAGGCAACACCGCTGAGATTGGGGTTTTTAAGATTATCTCTGAGACGGG
>JBBSNR010000261.1:0-4805 GCA_038260635.1 Phormidesmidales cyanobacterium | reverse complement strand
GCCATCAGTGGGGATGAGTTCACCGGGTTTGATGAGGATGCGATCGCCTACCTGCAAATCTGCCGTTGCCACCCACTGCGTGTCACGACCCGACACCCGCCGCCCTCTATCTGGCGTGAGCTGCATCAGGCTGCGAATATTGCGCTCTGTGCGGTGCATCGCCACACTTTCTAACGCGCCGCTAATCGCAAAAATCAAAATCAGCACCGCCCCGTCTACCAGCAGAAAATACTCTCGCTGCCACAGTCCCAAAGTAGCCGCCCCCAGCGCCGCCACAATCATCAACAGATCTACATCCAGCTCTCGCTCCTGCCACAGGGTCGTCAGCCCTTCGCGAGCACTCTCGTAGCCGCCAATCACGTAGGCCGCCAGCAAAATCCAGACGCCTAACCCCAGCCAACTGCCATGAAGTGCCAGCCAGCCCAACAAGGTGAGCAGCGCGCAGATAGCAGCGGCGATCGCATCAGGATAGGTCTTTAGCCAGTCACGCGATCGCTGAGGAAGTCGCGCAACTAGCGATGTTGAAACAGCAGTATTGGCCATGGTAACCCGAGTTTTCAAAAAGTTTTGAACAGTCTCAGGGTAAACCTTGACACCAATGTCAAGGTCAAGCCGCCATTTATTTCAAGTTTATTCGTGACTCAGCTACCGGTCTGCTTCAAAAGCGTTGACAGCTGGCAGTGGCATCTCTTGATGATTATTCGCAGATCTTTGGAGAGAATGTTGGCCTAGTTTCTCCTCGGTAGCTCGCGAACGATGGCGCTCTGATACTACTTGCTCTGGATCAATGCCGTCAAAAGTGGGAGGTATCCAAACTCGGATAACGAGCAAAGCCCCCAATACCAGTAAAAAAACGCAAGCGACCAGAACTTGAGGCCAGGCTGTTTCTAAAACGCCCCGCACAATGATTTCTCTCAAAACCGAGACAATCGAAACTTCAACAGCCACCCCAATAGAAACGCGATGCTCTTTGAGATAGATAATCAGCAGACGAAACAGCTCTACTAAAATCAGCAGAAACAAAATATCTGACGTAACCGGTTGAAAATTTAGAGGCGGCAGCAGCGATAGCGCCATCTCTCTGAGCTGAAGCACCATAAAGCTGAACAGCCCAACGCATAAACAGATGACAATAAAGTCTTGGACGGTTTCGAGCAGGCGAATGACATGCTCGCTGTTTAGCCAGCGATACCAGGGGAGAGATGGCGATTGACGAGTGTCCATAAAGAGAGCCTGATAGTTGAAGAGAGCTAGATTGAGCGGGGTCGAATCGAAATCAAATCAAAAGGCGGAGGATTACTAGCAATAGCAGCTCACATCTTCATGACAGTCATCGGCCAAATAGCAAAGCGCTCGAAACCGCAGGCTAACCACTTCCTCATATAGAGGATTTAGCTTGCACATGGGAGGAATATGCACCGCGAAACGACCAAAGCAAATATCTCGCTCAAAGGGGCAATCCGTCGGAATTGTGCGACAGATCAGGTGGGCTATAGCCGCATTGCGAATCTCTAGTCGGTTGATTCGTTGGCTGAGCCATTGACGAATAGGAGATAGTCCTTTGAACGAGGGTAGGCGAGAATTTGTTAACGCATACATTGCTTGAGGCGCGGGCCCGACTAAGTTTGACATGACTGCCTTGAGATGGATATTGCTAAAGGTCTTCTTTTATAGCTTAGTCATAACCTCTGCAAATCGGAACCCAGCAGGCATATAAATTTCATTTATGTCTCATAACGCCTGTTTAACTAACGGTTTAACTAATGAAGGTGTTGAGGCCGAGCGCTATAATCAAACCTATGCTGACGATTAAAGAACTAACTCAGGCAGTGGGGCAGGGTACTACGCCCCGGATGGTGCGGCACTATCATCAGATTGGGCTACTGCCACAGCCGAAGCGATCGCCCAGCAACTACCGGCTCTACAGCGAAGCCGATACTCAGCGTCTCCGACAAATCGTCGCTCTAAAGCAACAGGGATTTCAGATCTCTCACATCAAGCAAATACTGGCGACTCGGCCCGCAGCCAACCAGCCAAACTCTCTGCTGGATCAGCTTCAGCAGCAGTATCAAAGTGTTTTGCAGCAGCTTACCAAGCTCAGGCAAACAGCAACCGCCTTAGAAGGACTGATTGGCAGAGACCAGGGCTGTCAGTTTGCGCAGGCAGAAGCTCTGTCGCAGCTGCGGCAGCTCACCGCTGAAAATGAAATGGCAAATTCGCTGTCTAAACCTCTTTTACAACAAATAGACGCCACTGTTCCAGATCATCCAGAACATTTTCAGCAAGCACTGACTCGCCTGCTACCCGATCTCTCCACGCGCCCGGAAATCGAAGCCGATGTACTCTCTCATTTGGTATTGGCCTGCGGGGATGTGAGCTTAGCATCGTTTGTCCGCTTTAGCCCAGACGCGATCAAGGCCGCCCGAGAAAGCTTGAGCGCAGGCTGCACCATCGTAGGTGATGCTCCGGCAGTGGTCGCCGCTTTCGATCAGCCTCGTCTGGCCCATCTAGGTTGCCAGTGGGAGACTTTAATTAACACCGCTCATATCGATAGCGCCGCCGATGCTGAGCAAACTTTCTGGCAAACGACTCACTGGCGCGAGCGGCTGACAGCGCTAATTGACGGCAATATTTGGGTGGTTGGCTATGCGCCATCGGTACTGATGAAACTATGCGAAGCCATCGAAACCCACGCTGGTCGGCCCGCGCTAGTCATCGGTTTACCTGTGGGCTTTAGTCACGCGCCTGCGGCAAAACGGCGGCTGATGCAGCTCCAGATTCCCTCCATAACCACCGAGTGTGCACTTGGCGGCGGACTGCTCGCAGCGGTAGTTCTCAACCGACTGGCGGCTTCTTTAATTGAAAAACCCGACTGTCATTGCTATCTCCAAGCGATAGCACGCTTTGGCGAACCTCTCTAAGTACCATTCACGCGATCGCAAATCTATATCAAAAGGCAGGCTTCGGCGCTAGTCATTTTCCCTCTCGCGATTGACCATGCTGCCTCAGCCGCTCCCGTACCATGAGGCGAAGTAACCAAAACTTAGCAGTCAGCGGTTTAGGCAGCAGTCTTAAGGCGGATTGCTGGCTACTGTTCAGCAAATCACTGGAGATATTTTTTTATGACCATAGAATTAAAAGAAGACATTGCCTACATTTTGCTAAAGAAAATGGGCGATCGCTCAGAGGCAGAGCAGCCCAAACCTCTCCACTTTGAACTCACTGATTTTGTAGGCCGCAATACCGACAAAACGGAAATATTGGCACACCTTGACTATCTCCAACAAAAGGGATACATCAATGCCGACTTTAAAGGGGATGCCTACGCTGACGAAGGGCCTAATCCGCTGCCTGAAGCGGTCGGTATCAAGTCAGTTGAGCTGACTCCCAGCGGCCAGGCACTCTTGCAAGAAATGAGCGAAAACCCGCCTGAGGAGCTTGAGAGCGGGCCAAGCACCCCCATTGCTACCAAAGACATGGACTTTCTCAACAAAGTCATGCTCAAAGGACATATCAGCGATATCTACGATGCCCGCGATATCACCGAAGTGGTCTTTCGGACGATGCGTGACCTGATGACCACCGAAGCAACCCGCAACGTCGCCGCAGGGCTGCACACAGCAGCGACCCATACTGAAAAGAAGGCGGCTCAAGAAGAAGTCGCTGACCTGTGGAAAGATTCTAACCCTTTAGTTCGCTTCCTGAGCAAAGTGCGCCCCCCGCTCAACTTTGACGACGAGACGTTTTTGTTTAGAGTGAAGCAAGAAGGCGGCCTGCCCAAAACCACCGGCCCAAACACAGTCGTAAAGGCAGTCTTTAGCGCAACTAAAGAAGAGCTGACATCTGAGCGCATCGCTGAGGTCGCAGAATTCATGCCCGGTAAAATTCGCCAACTATGGGAGGAAGCATAATAGCCATGAGTGAGAATCAAAAAGAAAAGGAACATATTAATCCAGGTGATAAGGAAGCGCCACCCTCTGCCTCTGTAGAAGAGAAGGCTGACAAGGTTGCAGTAGAGTATGAAGATGCCCTGGGCAACCCGGTTGAGGTACCGACCTATTTCGCCGTAGAAGACGAAGAGAGCGGCGAAAAGAAAGCGCTGCATCACGTAGAGGATGCGGAAGAGATTTCTGATGTCATTCGTCAGGCCCGGACGACCGAAGACGGAGAGCGCACCTGGCGTTAGCTTTTGTCGATGAGCGATCGCTCTTAGCAAGCCAATGCAAAAGCGCAAACGGATGTAAAAGCTGCCACAATAGCTGCAAAGCTGAGGTTTAAGAAACTGAGGCTTAAAGCGGCTTTCTGGCAGCTTTCTAATGTGTAATAGACTTAGAAATAAATTTAAGAAAAGGAGCAAATATGGATTCTCTGGTTAAAGAGGTTCAAGCCAGGCTAATAGACTTGGTTGCTCAAGGCGTTGCCATCCTGCCGGGAATCGTCTTTGCCATTATTATTTTATTATTGACCCGCACGGCTGCCAAGCTGACGCACCGCGTAGTTCGCAAGGTAGCAGATAGGACTTTAAACAGCCTTTCTTTGCGATCGCTACTCGTACAAACCAGCTATGCCGCTGCCTGGGTTTTAGGCATTTTATTAGCCTGTATCATCGCTTTTCCAGATCTGGGACTAGGCGATCTGATCGCGCTGCTAGGGCTGGGCTCAGTCGCAATAGGGTTTGCCTTTCAAGACATTTTCAAAAACTTTCTAGCCGGCGTTTTACTGCTGCTGCAAGAGCCCTTTTCACTGGGCGACCAGATCATTGTCGGCGATTTTGAGGGTACAGTTGAAGAAATCGCCCTGCGCTC
>JBBSNR010000260.1:0-4813 GCA_038260635.1 Phormidesmidales cyanobacterium | reverse complement strand
GCACCAGCATATCCGGTCGTAAACTGCTCTCGGAGACAGTTGCCTGTTGGGTAAAGTCACAGTGCTCCGACATTCCCGCAATCTCAACGACGCGCTTCAGCTGAATTTCGCCCCAGCGACCGCGGACTGTGGGCGATCGCAATGCCTTAGCCAAATTTGCCGTCTCCGCTTGCAACTGTACCTGAGAGCTAGCCAGCGCCGAAATCTGCTCAGTTAGCTGCGCATAGGCCGACACTCGCTGCCCCTCTATCGTCTGCAAAAAAGTCTCCACCTTACTCAGAGAAGACCGCAGCGGCTGCACCACCGCTTCTACCGCCTGCTGCTTCAGAGCCAAATCACCCTGAGCCGCCGTTTGAAACTCACTCAACTGAGACTGTGCCAGCGCGAGAAAAGATTGGTTATTAGCCTGCAAAGCTTCTGAAGAAAGCGCTTTAAAGGTATCGGCAAACTGCCGTTGAGCGGTCGTGATTAAAGAGAGCTTTTCGCTGGCCTGCTGCTGAACTTCGTGCAGCTGGGTCTGTGACTGGCCAAGCCGAGTTTGGAGCTGGGCATTTTCCTCTCTGAGCTGTTGCAGCAAAGTCTCTAATTCAGGAATGCGTATACTTTGGGCCTCTGCGGTTGCTCGCTGAGTTGCCTCCTGAGTGATCTGCTGCTGAAGCGCTGTGATGGTGCGATCGCGCCCCTCCATTTCCCGCCGCAGTTCCTCAATCCGCTGATCCTTCCCCCGCAGCTGCTCCACCATGCTCGCCCGGTCAGCCACCAGGTGATTTTTCGTCTGCTCCCGCACCGCCTGCATCTTAGCAGTCAGCACCCACCAGACCATCACGCCAGCTAGCAGAGCGCCCAGCCCCAGCCCCCAAAAAAGTTGCATCGCCCACAGGTACAGATTTACTAATGCAGACTACCACTTTAATCTGCAAAACCCCACTCAAGATTTGGGCATTGCATCAATAAACACCGAATTCTAAGGCAATTCAAGACAGTGCCATAGACCTGAATGAATAGACTTTCGTCAGTCAATCAGGTTCAGCCCTGATTGTTCACCCGAGTTCCCTATTTTTTGTGATTCTAGAAGATACGAACGGCGTTGCCGGTCACGACAATACCGCCCGTCTTTGGAACAGTGACCGTGATCCGACTAGGGCGGCCCATTGTTTCTCCTTGTCTGATGAGAAAAGTGGTCGGCGTAGAGATAATGTTGGCTCCCCTGAGATAGCCTCCAAGCGCAGCGGCAGCAGCGCCCGTTGCCGGATCTTCTACCACACCACCAACAGGGAAAGGATTGCGCGAGTGAAAGACATGATCGCGCTCTCGCCATATCAGCTGAAGGGTCGTCAGATTGTGGTTTAACATGAGCGCTTTCAGCCGATCAAAATCGTAGTCTAATGCGGCTAGCCGGGTTTCTTGGGTAACAGCCAGTACCAGGTGATACGCTCCGGCATAGGCGATCGCAGGCGGAATCAAAGCGTCTAGCTCACTGGCCTGCCAGTTCAAGGAGGAGAGCACTTCAGCCACGACATCATCGGCAGCGAGTGCGTAACGGGGTTCTACCGAGGTCAAAGAAGCTGTGCGCAGCTCATTTTCAAGCTTTGTTGTAACGGGCACCTTGCCAACTGTGGTCAATAGCTCGTAGGTACCGTCGCCCTCTGTTTCTCCTAATTTGACACCCGTTGCAATGGTGGCATGTCCACAGAAGGAAACTTCCCCTTCCGGGCTGTAGTAGCGGATGGTGCGATCGCTACCTGCCGCAGGCGCGACAAACGCCGTTTCTGAAAAGCCTACCTCGGCGGCAATGCGCTGCATCTCATCAGAGGCTGGAAGCACCTCTCCAATCCAAACGCCAGCAGGATTACCGCCAGCAGGATCAAGTGTAAAAGCTGAGAGACGGCTGAGCGTTCCAGATGTCATGGTTTTCACTTGGGTAAGGTTTCATCAGTACAAGGGGAACCCCCATAGTTTTGCCTTTTCTCTATCATTGAAGGTATGAAGCTACCGCACTACAAAGCCAAGCAAGTGGCCGTCAATCGCAAGCGCCATTACGAGATAGAAGGGCATTGCTACCCCGGCATCACCACTATTCTATCGGCGACTAAGCCCTACGAAGATAAAAAGCGGCTCTGGGATTGGCAAGACCGGATCGGCAAGGCCGAAGCGCAGCGGATTACCACTCACTCGGCCCGCTCAGGCAGCCGCATTCACAAAGTCATTAAAGCGCACCTCAAGCAAGAACCTTACGAACTGCCCGATGGACTGGACGGATTTTGGCAATCGATTGAGCCGGTGCTCACGAGCATCGACGAAGTGCTGCTGGTAGAAGGCGCGGTGTGGCATCCGCTCAAATTTGGCGGCTACCCGGACGCGGTGATGCGCTACGAAGGCGAGCTGTGTGTCTGCGATTGGAAAACTGCCCGCCGTCCCAAGCGCATCGAGTGGATTGAAGACTACTGTATGCAGGTTGCCGCCTACTGCTACGCGGTGAACTGGGTCTATCGTGACACGGGCATCAAAATTGAGCGCGGGGTGATTGCCATCGCACTCGAAGATCACCCCGCCCAAGTTTTTACCCTCGAAGCCGACGATCTCTTTCATCACTGGCGCAGCTTTCAGCAGCGGCTCAAACAGTACTACCGGCAGCATTCATAAAGGCCCAATAGCCCCGGTTAACACTGCTTAACCAGCGATCCGCCAACACCTTTGGTATACTTCTCTGTGCAGCCTCTCCGTGGGCTGAAGACCCCGCCCCAAGGAGCTATGCTATCCATGACCGGACTGATCATTGCCTGGATTGTAACGACTATCACGTTTATTATCTTGACCAAACTGCCCACCGGCATCGAGTCAGATAGTTTTGGCAAAGCTGCGATCGCCGCCCTCGTCTTCGGCTTGCTCAACGGTCTCGCTGGCTGGTTTATCAATAGCCTAATTGTCAATGTGCTCTCTTTGGGCCTGGTATTTTTAATTGGCAACACCATTCTATTTGGCCTGGCCGCCCTGCTCGTCCCCGGCTTTCGTCTTCGCTGGGGCATCATGAGTGCTATCATTGGCGGGCTCGGTGTCGCCGTTATCAACGGCATTCTCTTCAAGATTTTGGCCGTTGTTTTATAAGTGGCACCGCTGCCTGGCCGTCAGCTTGTCTTTAAAGAAGACATCGCGTTAAACATACGGCCCTCCTTCAGCTCAAGTGCTTGCCCTCAAGGCTGAGCAGCTAAAAGATCTTTTAGAGCTTGCGTTAGCAATGCTGTCTGCTCATCGCTCAAGCGCTGTGCGAATCGTGCTTGTATAGACTGCGAATAAACGTGCCACATCTCTTTCCGCAATTTTAACCCTGCTGGTGTGATAACGGCAAAGGCTCCTCGGCGATCGCTTTCACAGGTTTCCCGCTCCACCAAGCCTGCTTGAACCATACGATCAACCAGACGAGTTAGATTACTGCGCCGTAGGACTAGCTCATCGGCCAACTCGTGCAGCCTCAGCCGATAATTAGAAGACTTTTCCAATGCCCAGAGTACGTCGTACCAGCTCAGCTCAGGTAGGTCGGCTTGCTTAAGCGCTTGCTCCGTTTGTTCGAGCAAAGCAGCATGTGCCTTGAGAAATAGCTGCCAAGCAGTATTCTGAGCAGGGGTTAAACGAGCCATGAAGATAGGTGTAGCGTGATCCGCCTTGATAGTTGCACTTGCAATTAGTCTAGGAATAATCTTATAATGGTTGCAAATGCAGTTATTTCAATTGAAACTACTTTGATAGTAGCGTATGCCAATGTCTAAGCAAGTGTCTGTGCCGTCAATGAAGCTGGTTAGTCACAAGCTCTGTCCCTATGTACAGCGAGCTGCCATCACGCTACGCGAAAAGCATATTCCCTATGAGCTAGAGTACATAGACTTGTCGAATAAGCCTAACTGGTTTGTCTCTATTTCACCTTTAGGCAAGGTGCCGCTGCTATTAGTAGGTGAAGAGGTTTTATTTGAATCTGCGGTTATCTGTGAATATTTGGATGAAATTACGCCGGGTTCTCTAAGCCCCGCCGATCCGTTGCTGAAGGCGAAACACCGCGCCTGGATTGAGTTTGGCTCCAGTATTTTGAATGCGATCGCCGGTTTCTACAGCGCTAAAAATGAAGCTGGTTTTGAAGCAAAACGACATGAGCTGATTCAAAAATTTCAAACATTGGAGACACAGCTACAGGCAGGCCCGTTTTTTGAAGGCGATCGCTTCTCTTTAGTCGATGCCGTTTATGGCCCTATTTTTCGTTACTTTGCCGTATTCGAGCAGTACGGAGATTTTGGGTTCTTCGCCAAAACTCCCAAGCTTTCGCACTGGAGAGAAGTTTTGCTTAGCCACCCGTCGATTGCCGAAGCTGTTTCACCTAACTATCCGCAGCTGCTATCCGAGTTTCTGCTGAGGCGAAATTCTTACTTGACTGGGGCGCTGTTACATAGAGAGGCTGCAAACGAGGTAGTGAAGTAAGGGTTTAACCACCAGCGAAACCGCAGCTTCATAAGCCTCCATATTCGTGCTAGAGGCAGTTGTGAGCTAGGAAGTACCAACCCCTTTTGAATTGTGCTAGCGCTTCTGCGCGGTTTTCAGTTACGACACAAGTCGATAGCAAATCTATTTTTAGACCAGGTATATGCTGGCTAGAGCCTGCTCTTTTGTAGCTAGCTCCCTCTAGTTGGTAAATTGTGATATGGATCGTTCTCTAGCACAGTCGATCTACTGTTAGCGCTCGTTCAGCCAAGGTCTCTTCAAATAGCTCAGTAGACAGCGCCTGCTCCACCGGCCAAATGCCTGGCTTGATCAACCTGCCCGCTAAGAT